>CAZCAD010000321.1:0-4490 GCA_964496525.1 uncultured Flavobacteriales bacterium
ATTTATGATAATAATCCGGAAGGATATTGGAATAGAACTGTTGATTTAAGTCATGTTCCAAGTGGCATTTATTTGTTCAACGTGACTTCGGATGATCAAACAGCGACGAAGCGAATTGTTGTTGAATAATTGGTATGAAATTTGCGATCAAAACAAAAAAAAGATCGCAAATGAAAAATTCTATTTTATTGATTGGCTTAATATCTCTTAGCCTCTCTGCTAATTCAACTAATGCACATTCTAATCTCTCTTCGGATTCTTTGAGCGCATTCTATATCCTCGATAAGAGCTGGTCAACGGGTAGTTCATATAGGTATGAAACTGATGACTCTCCTAATTATATTCAAATTGTCCATGGTGAAATGGCTTTTTCGGCCAGAGTCCGAGGCAAAGAATACCTGTTTATGGGAGCTATAGAAGGTTTAGAAATTGTCCAAGATGGGGAGGGAAATACGGTAACAAAGTTTTTTGTAATTGGAACCGAACGGAACTTAGGTCAGAGAAGAAGCTTTGAAATTATCGAAAAGCCGGCTGGAGAAGTAAGTCTACACTATTTCAGAAAACTTGGTGGGGCAGACGTTTTCTTCAGTGCACACGCTGCCACGATCTCCGAAAAAAATAAGATATTCAAGTATTGGGCGGGGGAGTATTAAACCTTCACCGTCTTCCCAAGCACAACCTTTTCAACGATCTGCAGCGCATAATCGATCTCTTCTTTGGTTGTATAACGACTAAACGAAAAGCGGGTATTTGGCCTGTTTATATCGGCCTTAATCCCTCTTAAAACGTGAGAACCCGTACTGGATCCTGAAGTACAAGCACTACCGCCTGAACAGGCCACACCGTCCAAGTCAAGCAAAAACAAAAGCATGGATTTATTTTCAAATTCGGGGAAGCAAACGTTCAAGATAGTATACAGCGACTTAGATGCTTCAGTTTCTCCATGAAATGAAACACCTGCAATCCTGGATTTCAATTCTTCAATCATGAAAGTTTTTAATCCCTGAACATGATCGATATGTGCCTGCAATCCATCAAGAGACAATTCCATCGCCTTCGCCAGACCGGCTATTCCAATAATGTTTTCTGTGCCACCTCTTAGTCCCCTTTCTTGTCCGCCACCTTGAATCATCGGAGATATTTTCAAATCCTTGCTAACATATAAAAATCCTATTCCTTTCGGACCGTGAAATTTATGAGCCGAACAGGCAATAAAATCCGCACCAAAATCACGAACATCCATTTCATAATGACCCATCGTCTGAACAGTATCAGAATGAAAAACAGCACCGTATTTACGACATAACTCTCTCACTTCTTCATGTGGCAAGAGTGTAGCAATTTCATTATTTGCGTGCATGAGACAAACCAAGGTCTTCTCATCCGACTGTAGTAATTCTTCAAAATGTTTTAGGTCAACCATTCCGGTTTCGGACAAATTGACAAAGTCAAGTTTTACTCCTTCCAGACGCTCTGCAGTGTATCTGACGGCATGATGTTCTATTTCGGAGGCGATAATTCTTGTCACGCCTAAATCCCGAACAGCACACATAATCGCCATATTATCCGCTTCAGTTCCACCGGACGTAAAGATGATTTCTTTTGGTTCTGCGTTAATCATCCCCGCAATTTTCCGTCTGGCAACTTCAATTACTCCCTTGGCCGTTCTGCCAAAAGAATGGATAGAGGACGGATTTCCAAAATGTTCCTTCATCACCGAAGCCATTTCTTCTACCACTTCGGGCGCTATTGGTGTAGTCGCCGCATTATCGAGGTAAACTTTCATTCACTGCAAATTTACTGAATTCCTTAGATTTTAGTGGTAGAAACGATTTCTCTCGAAAGTTGCGATGAAAAGGAATTCCAGGCTACAGAGGCAGCAAGAATGGTAAAATGTTAGGCGTGAAGAAGTATCATATACAAATCCTGCCATTGAACATTTTAACTTTATAACCTTTTCAGTCCCCTAACTGTTCCAGCAGCTCCGTTTTAGGCACAAACCAGCTTAAATCTCGCAGCAACTTACCGAAGGTATAATATTGACCGATTACCAGGGTATTGTCCGGCAAAAACACCCAAACTCTGTCTTGATCAAATTCCAATTGGTTTCCCTGCAGATCTAATTTTTCAAAATTGTACCTGCGCTTGTGGATCCGAATCTTCTTTGACGCTCCCATTTTGGTTTTGACTTCAATTGTGTAGTAAGGTGTCGTTCGAATTAAGGAATCAATTTTTTTCTTCCCATACTCATAATTATGTCGTTCAAAGTGAATTTTTTGAAAGTAGAGCAGATATTCTCTAACAGCAGAAGTGTCAAATTTTTCAATAACCCTGTCATTGTTAAAAAGCCCAAAGCTGTTCTTACCATTTGCTACTATTTTGAAATTATGCTGGGCCGAATCGGGCTGACGAACGCTCACTGAAGCAATCTCCACAGGATCATAGTTAAATATTCCGGTGCATTCGAACTCCTTTGGATCAGTAATAAATCTTGTATTCAGGGAGCCATGCATATTGGGCAAGTGCATAATAAACGGTTCGGGCGATTTGCCAAGCTCGGGATCCTTCAAAAGCATGTATGTTCCGTAATGATCCCGAGTTGGATGACCAACATACCAGGTTTTGCTGATTTCTCCATTCTGGTAGATCTCTACCTTTTTGTGATGAGCTGTTAATTGTTTATTTACGGTTTGTGCAGCCGCCTCTCCTACAGGAGACTTTACTCGCACATGTTTAATGGTTCCCAGAATTGTCAGAACCAGATGCTCTTGAATACAATCATATCCTTCCATTCCCCAATGACCATTTTCTTTTGTCAATGTCACGCCGGCATGACCATCTGTGTCGGTAATGATCAGTTTATTAATCGATGCTGTGTCTTTAATGGCAAAATCCGAAAGTGCATGATCCGCTAATTTAGAATTACCCTCTCTGGAGCTTAGGTCCCAGGCAAAGTAAGCCAATGTGGCTACAACCAAAACAACGATTATTGTCTTTACATGCTTCATCTTAAGTTGAGTATCGTTTTCTTCGAATCATGAATTGAATAAGTGCGAGTAATGCCAGAAGTGCCAAAGGAATTGAAATATTCACGATTTCCCAAAAGGATCGGTTTGCCTTTACTTTATCCGTATCCAGCAATCGCAAGGTGATCATCTTAGTCCGAATATCCAATAAAGAATAGTCATCGAGTAAATAATCAATTGAATTCAAGACAAATTCCCTATTGCCATAAATATATTTTGGTGTCCCGTTTTGATTCGTGACATTAAAGACATCCACATTTAGCGGAATGGCTCTGTAGTTCATCCGACCCTCAAAGAGGGCTGAATCGACTTCATTTCGAATGACGTCACCGTCGGATACGACAATCATCTTCGTTGAGTCTTAAAAGAACTTGGTTTCGTAATCTTCTGATTGCAAAAAGGCGTCGTTGATTCGATTTTCAAAAGGTGAACGAAATTGACCTTCCAACAGAACAGCCACCGGATAGTCTCCAGCCAGTTCACCTCCATCATTGAAGTTCGGTTCAACATTGATGATTGCATAATTAATTCGTGCTGGAGATCGAAAGATTTGGGAATTATAAGATGACTTCAAGAGTACTGTCTTTTTTACGGTACTATCGCCTTCATTCACAATTTTTATTGAGGCCGGATATTCTGACTTAATCGGATCAATATTTTTCGTGATCGCATGAGTTTTTCCGTCCATATCTTCCCTTTCCAGGAGTGGGTAAAAATACCAATCAACTACTTCAAGCGGATGATTTGGAACATAGAGGGGTCCACATTCTTTGTCAATCACCACATCGTTATTCAGGCGTACTCCGTACTTAAACAACTGGTCAGATAAATTTAAATCCTTCGTGATCCCGAATGTTTGTCCGGTGTAATAAAGAGAATCCCGATTGATTTCAAGTGGATCAACGAACCACATCACACGACCGCCGTACATAATAAATTGGTCGATAACAAACTTATCTTTCTCTGTAAACCGTTTAGTGGGTTGAGCAACAACAAGGGCGTCTACCTTTTCTAAAGCCGCAATTTGGCCTTTGATTTCAACATCTTCAATTAAGTAATAGCGTCGCAGATTCGTCCGTACATCGGCAGTTTGCCATTCATTCAATTCTCCATGTCCATTAAGAAATCCTATTGTTTGTTTCCCTTCTGCCGTCACTCGCCTCACAGCCGAAATTAGTTTGTACTCCAGGTTATTAATCGTACGTTCAGCCAATCCATGCAAATCCTCGTTATTTCGAATAATACGTTTATTAAAAAACTGTACCTGGTCAACTGTCATTCCCTTGTACTCCACCAATGCTCCCGGCCAGATAGTTTTTACCTCGGCTGCTCCTGATTTGATAATCTCAATATCGCAGGGTCGAATGCCCTCCTGGTAAATCGTCTTTTGAACTTCAATATTGTAATCTTCATCCTCATCCCCGTTCGGATCAATAAAGTCGTATTGAATCTTATCTCCGGCAT
>CAZCAD010000322.1:0-4468 GCA_964496525.1 uncultured Flavobacteriales bacterium
TAGAGCATCGGTTTGTGGTACCGAGGGTCGTGGGTTCGAGCCCCATCTTCCACCCAATAAAAAAAGCCAGACCCTGTGGATATGGCTTTTTTAGAAATGTGATATATGACCTATTACGCATACATTCTCTATTCGATTAATCTGGCTGGCTTTTATAAAGGCCATACAAATGATATTGAGATGAGGCTTGGCCGTCATAATTCGTATCAGGAAACCTATACGAAAAAGGGAGTGCCATGGAAATTATTATGGTATTCGGAAAAACATTCGAAATCGGGCGCATATTCTCTTGAGAGAAAACTGAAAAACCTTTCGCGCAATGCTACTGTTAAATTCATGCTGAAGTATGAAGAAGGGATCGTGGGCCCTGATGAATTGCTTTGGATAAAGCAATTCTCAAGATGCTGATTATAGCATCAGCATTCGAGGCCCCACCATGAAGTTCCGCCATGCGGAATTCATGATGCTGATCGCAGCATCAGCATCTTCCACCCAATAAAAAAAGCCAGATCCTGTGGATCTGGCTTTTTTAGTCTGATTATTTTATAAACGTTCTTCCGATCTTAGAGTTCCGGTTTTTTCTTGAAACTGAGCCAGGCGAATAACTTCTCTGACCCATCCAGAATTTTCTTAAGGATGTCAAAATAAAGCGTAACGATCAAAAATAGAGTCATCCCCCACATCACTATAATGTTGGCAGCGAAGGTGCCTATGTACGTTCCAAAGAGTTTTTTCCTTGGTGCATAAAAGTGAGCGTCGAAAAATCCTTTATCATAGGGGTCAAGATAAACAGGATCCGTTTTTTGAATAAAATATCCATCTACCTCTTTTAGTTTTGACAAGTCCGTTTTATTGGTTGCAAATTGCTTCAATGCTTCGTTGGTACTCCTATTCTCTAAGGCGAGGAATTCTTCTTTACCATATTTCTCAACAATCTCTCCTACTTTTTCATCAATCCGGTGACGATTCGTATCCACAACGGATTTATAATGATTTTTCAGAATTCCAAAATAAGTCTTGGCACTGTTATAAGTGTCTTCTGAATAATTCGACATGCTCATCGTCTCAATGCAATTTTCACATCGGACATTTTCAATGAAGTTGTGTTCACGCTCGATTTCATTTTTGAGGACACGAAACGCTTCTTTGTTTTCTTCAACTTTTTCCGGTTTATCAAAGTTAGTTTTGACAAAGTCAAGTTTAGCACTCATATCCTGTAACCAATAATCTTTCTTCCAGGAAGCGAAGCTCTTGTTCTTTTCGTATTCATAGAAAATCGTACGGTACTCATTTTCCATGAATTGAGTCACCGCCAAGGCTTCATAAGCCCATCTCGAGGCCCAAATATTTCCTATAACAGGTACAGCACTTTCATCGCCAAAAAGTGGGTGTAGTTTATCAAACTTAACCATCACTCCACTAAAGAGCAGTTGTGGAATAATAAGAATAGGAATGAGTATATAAATTACCTTAACCGAATTAAAACTTGCTGATATATTCAATCCCATGAGGTTAGCAAAACAGCACAGGCTGAAGAGAATTAACCAATACTCATACCACATGCCCTCAATTTCCAGAATGTAATTCCCAACAAGTACAAACAAAATCATTTGAACGGCGGAGATTAAAAACATGATCGAAATTTTCGACATGAGATAAGACCCTCTGCTAAGATTTAAAAAAGATTCTCTCTTTAGAATTTTTTGATCGCTAATTATTTCCTCGGCCGCCACCGTGAGGCCTATAAATAGCGAGATCAACACCGCAATAATTAGAAATTGAGGAATATTCTGATTGTCCTTGAAAATGTACTCCGCACCAACGTCGGAGTTATAAAACTTTACAAAAAACGACAAAATAAAGGCAAGAACGGGCGCCTCAAACAAGTTAATCATTATGTATTGCCGGTTCGTTAGCTTCGACAATATGTCTCGTATGAAATAGATTCTGACTTGCTTGAACACACTTGGCTTCTTAAAGGTGTTTTCCGGCATCTCATGAACATCCGCAACTTTTGACGGATCAGGTTCCAGAATTTCAACATAATGTTTGCTCCATTCTTCCGGTGAGATTTTTCGGTGCTGCGTTTGGTTTCCGTATTCATCAACCACCTTTGATTCAATGATGTTAAATATCTGTTCAGGATTTACATTACCACAAGTAATACATTCGCTCTCCTCGCTCTTAACATGATCGATGCGTTTTTTGAAATACATTACGCCGTCAACCGGGTTTCCATTGTATATCGTATACCCTCCAACATCCAGAATAATCAGCTTATCAAACATTTTAAAAATATCTGACGAAGGCTGGTGAATAACCACAAATATGAGCTTGCCTTTAAGAGCCAGCTCTTTCAAAAGGTCCATGATATTCTCTGAGTCTCTCGACGATAATCCTGAAGTTGGCTCGTCAACGAAAAGTACTGCCGGTTCGCGAATAAGCTCAAGAGCGATATTTAATCTCTTTCTCTGACCACCGGATATCTTTTTATCAAGCGGACTCCCCACTTTTAAGTCTTTGGTCTCATACAAGCCAAGAGAAGATAATGTCTTAAGAACACGTTTAGCAATTTGCTTATCCGTCATTCCACCGAAACATAATTTTGCATTATAAAAAAGGTTCTGGAAAACCGTTAACTGTTCAATTAGAAGGTCATCCTGGGATACGTACCCGATGACTCCTTGAATCTCACCTTTATTCTGATGAATATCAACTCCGTTAATGGTCACTTTTCCCTCCGCAGGCTGATAATTGCCATTCAAAACATTCAATAGCGTCGATTTACCCGAACCGGATCCACCCATGATTCCGAGTAAGGATCCTGATTCCTGGGCAAAATTAAAATTGTGCAGACCTATTTTTCCGCCTTTGAACTTATAGAGAACATGTTCGGCTTTAAATACGATTTTCGTAGAATCCTGATCAGCTAAGAACTTGCCAATTATATCAGAATAATAGATGGGTTTGACCTTGGAAGATCGAATTGAACTTCCCTGATTCAGGATAATGTGCCTGTAAGGCATCAAGGGCTGACCATTCAGATTAAGCTCTGAACTTCCTAAATATTTAAAATAGTGGAAGTTTACACTCTGGATTTTCAGAACACGAACTTCGCCTTCAATACCCTCGGAGTATATATGTTTCGCCTGCTCAAACTCTTCATTCTTAAAGGCCGTAACATAAAGAAGATCGGCATCATCCAGACGGATATCCAGCGGAGATTCAACAAAATTCTTGATTTTGTTGTACTCCTCCATAGAAATGTTAAACGTATCGGCAACGGTTTGAGCAAACTCAAGCTCTTGTTCGGCGATAATTTCGTTCGCATTTATAAATTCCAGTATTCGAACCAGGACAATGATTTTCTGACGTTGAGCCAGCTCTTCATTTATTTGAGTGCAAATACGTAGAACTTTGACAGAATGAACAGAAGTCTTTTTCCTTTTACCGTCCTTCTTTTTGGATGTTCCTTGATACTCAATGAGAAATTCATCAAATATTTGGAGATATTCTTCAACCGCGGCAGTGCCAAGTTCCTGAGTTAATAAAGCCTTTACGATAATACGTCCCTGACCTGTAGTTGCAGGCTTGTCGCTATCCAGTTCCTCGTCAACTCTCGCAATAATTGCGAAAAGCTGCATTAAGGCTTTTAATATTCTTTCACTCATTTACTTTCTGCTAAGCTAAATTACTTGTTAAAGCCAATTAGAATCACCATACATCCCGATACCTTCTTATCGATATCAAGATAAGCTTCTACAAAACAATCCAACGTATTGTCAATTTTAAAATCCCAATAGGGTGCATTGTCAAAATCTTTATTCGAAAATAATAGCGTACGCTCCTGATCATACACATTAAAAATAACGTAGTTATCTTTTATTCCAGCCGTAACCGCAATGCGATAAAGCGATCCGCCGTAAAATGTCACTTTAAATTCTGCAGATTGCTCGGCATCAACGAAAGTCTTGTACACTTGCCCGTCCGAAATAAATATTTTTCCTCTATTCTGGTCAATCGACAAATATTCCCAACAAACTTCGTCCAACGAATCACACTCCTGGCCAATCGAATTAAAGGACAAAAAGGAAAGAAAGATAATTCCAATTAATTTTTTCATACTCCTAGCCGATTAGGCTCATCCTGATCGCTTTGATTTTGTCAATAATGCTGGCAAGTATATTTCCTTCCATATCTACCGAAGACTTACTTTTAATTCTTGTAGTCCGTTCTTTTGCATTGTGCTGAGGCTCAACCCACTCATAATTAAATTTTATCTTCTCAAAATACGCCTGAAGGTCTTGTAACTCAGCTATTAAATCGTTATAATATTCATCTGTATTGAAATCTATTAATAAGGCAATTATCGTCTTCAGTGCTGTCTTTTGTTCACCGATTCGATTGGCGACTTCTTGATTCTTACTTTCCTCATAGGTAACAGAGGCGAAGTACAATGACTCGATCC
>CAZCAD010000323.1:0-4463 GCA_964496525.1 uncultured Flavobacteriales bacterium
AAATAAAAAACAAAGGACTTAGGTAAAAATTCTGCGACTAATTTGTCCGGAGGAAGGATAGCACTTTGAATGCGTTTAGCGTAGTTTATGCTCGCCAATATCTCATGATTCTTTGCCTCAATAATCTCATTTTGAGTATTTAGTTGGGAATTAATACTGGACAACTTATTGTTCATTGAGCGTTTTCGACGATAACCCATCAGTACCGCCAGCCCCAGCACCAGTGTCAACAATATTCCGATAATTAAAAACCAGATGACATTCTCTTCTTGCTCAATTTGAGCTTTCTGGCGTGCATTTTTTTCTCCAAGCGCAATATTTTCCAGCTCCTTTTTTTCTGTTCTATACCGGGTTTCCATTTCTGAAACACTCTTTGCAGTACTTTCATTTAGCATACTGTCCTTATACAATTCGTGAAAGATTTGATAAAAATATGCTGAATCGAACAGCTTCATTTCTGAGAAAACTTTGGATTTATTTAAGTAAGCGAACTGGAGTTGAGATTTGAATCCTGCAGGATTGGCAAAATTTATTGCCTGGTCTATTGCAGTTAATGCTTGATTATAATCATTCTTTAACAAGAAAACTTCCCCAATACTGTTCCAGGTAGTTGAGAGGTTATAAGAGCCTCCATCCTTTTGATCCAGTTCCAATGTCTTCTGATAATAAATCAGTGAAGAATCATACGCTGCAACCTCTTTGAATTTACCGGCCAAATTATGATAGCAATCAGCTAAGCCAAAGTCGTTTTTGATTTGAATATTTAGCGCCATGGCCAACTTAAAGTATCTTATGGCTTGAAGCGTGTCTTGCGCGAACAGTCCAAGTTCGTTATAGACCTGAGCTATTCCGGAGGAATCAGTTAGTTCTTTATAAATGACTAAAGCTTTATTAAAATATTCATAGGATCGATTGTCATTTGGCATGACAAGACCCGATACTGCTCCGACCATTTGGTAACTTGCAGCCAGAATCTCCTGGTAACCCATAAATTCTGCTAGTCGGGCTGATTTAAGAAATTGAGTTAGCGCTGCCGAATAATTTCCGGCGGCTTCATAAAACATGCCTTTAAGATTTATTGATCCTGCCAGCAAATGGTAAAGTTTGACCCTTTCTGCTTCCTTTTTGGCTACATCAATGTGATAATGGGCAGAATCGAAACTAATAGGTGCAAAGGCTCTTGCGAGTTGCATTGTTTCTGCGATCCTGATAGAATCATTATTTGCTACACGGATCTTCTGTTTAATTGAATCAATCTCTCCCGCTGAGGCAGTAAATGTTAAAAGACTAAGGTATATGGTAATTAAAATCTTGATGACGGTCAGTATTAGCTTGGTTTGACAATCTCCATTTTTTTATACAATATAAGAGGGAAAAAGATAATTTGAAGTAGGTGATTCAACATATTCTGTTGATAAGAAAAATGATATCCATAAAACAATGGGCGAAATTTTCCTGAATTTTAGCACAGGGAAAATTATGCGAGTTCATTTCATAGCTATCGGAGGGAGTGCCATGCATAATTTGGCAATCGCGCTTAAGCACAAAGGAATCGAAGTCAGCGGATCCGATGACGAAATATTTGAGCCTTCAAGAAGTCGACTCGAAGAGAACGGAATTTTGCCGATTGAAATAGGTTGGAGGGTTGACAATATTAGTACAGAACTGGATGCAATTATTCTTGGGATGCATGCACGTAAGGATAACCCTGAGCTCATCAGGGCTCAAGAATTGGGTTTGAAAATTTATTCCTATCCGGAATTTATTTATGAGCAATGTCAGAATAAAACGCGATTGGTTATCGGTGGCAGTCATGGAAAGACGACCATCACATCGATGATTTTGCACGTCCTCGGGCAGTTGGGGGTCAAATCAGATTATTTGGTTGGTGCGATGCTGGAAGGATTTGACTGCATGGTTCAGCTTTCAGATGCAAATATTATCGTCATCGAGGGAGATGAGTATTTATCTTCTCCGATTGATCTTCGCCCAAAGTTCCATTGGTATGCACCGCATGTTGCTCTGATTAGTGGCATTGCCTGGGACCATATCAACGTTTTTCCGACATTCGAAAATTATGTGGAGCAGTTTCGAATCTTTACAGAGAAGATAGAACAGAATGGCACTTTGGTATACTATCAATTTGACCCCGAAATGCAGAAAATCATACCAACCTTACGAACCGATATAAGAGATATATCTTACGAGTGTCCAAATTATGAGGTGCGCCATGGTAAAACATATTTGATTCATAAAGGGAGGTACATTCCACTTGAGATTTTTGGCGAACACAATTTACAGAATATGCTGGGAGCAAAATTAGTACTTAACCAAATTGGAATAAAAGACGATGAGTTTTATGAGGCTATTTCGACCTTCAAAGGAGCTGCGAAACGGCTGGAACTCATTGCCGAGAATGACAGTGCCGTGGCCTACAAGGACTTTGCTCATTCCCCTTCCAAATTAAAAGCAACTGTGACTGCACTCAAAGCTCAGTTTCCGAAAAGAAAACTCGTCGCTTGTATGGAGTTGCATACCTTCTCTTCACTGAAAAAGGAATTTCTACCTCAGTACAGGAATTCAATGATAGCTGCCGATGAAGCCCTGGTATATTATAGTCCGGAGGTTGTTGCTCATAAGAAGTTAGAGCCGCTGAGTCCGGAGATTGTGCAGCAGGCTTTTGGAACAGAGAATGTGCTGGTGTTCACTGATTCTGACAAAATCATGGACGCTCTGAGACAGAAAAGTTGGACGGATGTGAATCTGTTATTAATGAGTTCCGGAAATTTTCATGGAGTTGATTTGAACGCTTTCGCTCAAGAATTAATCCACTAGACATCTTTTATTTCCGCAGAACAATTTTCCGTAAAATGAGTGTGGCGAAGAAGGAATAGAAGATACAAAAGAAGAATAGCCCCATTAGGTGGAATATGAAAACTGAAAAGGAGGAAATAACAGATCTGGCAATGTCTTCCTGGTTTTCAATATAATCGTCAAAACTCTTATCTCGCCATATAATATCTCCCGCTTGTAATTCTTCATATGTTTCTTGATCAGG
Source organism: uncultured Flavobacteriales bacterium (assembly GCA_964496525.1). GTDB lineage: Bacteria > Bacteroidota > Bacteroidia > Flavobacteriales_D > Crocinitomicaceae > JAKSBJ01. Next base: position 3,059 of record CAZCAD010000323.1, read on the forward strand.
AACTTGCTCATGAATTGCGGCTATTCGAGCTTGAACCAATTCTTCTCGAATGGAGGGATCGATATTTTCATGATAATAGTAAATGAAAACTGAGACGAGAATGCCATAAATTGCACCTGCCTGCATGGCCGTTTTAAAATCAATTAAAAAGTTTGTTGGAGCAAATCCATCTTCTTTTCTCTTTAGGTACAGACCTGCGGCCACAGCCGCCATCAAAAAAAATACATTGATCATAATTCCCACCTTAAATCCGGCCGTTGAATTACCCGAGTAAAAGATTATCATGGTAATGGAAGCCCATACCAATGCGAAAATCAAACCAATTTTAGCAGGCGTTTTCATCTGTGCTCAAATGTATAAAGAAATTGTGTTCTCGAATTATGCCCGACCTAAAGACTTGAGCATTTTAGTATGATACTTCAAGGCACCAAAGAAAGTGGCGTGAGTGTGATAAGGCACACCAAACTCTTCTGCTGTCTGTCGAACAATTTTCGATAGTTTCTTGTAATGTACATGACAAATATTCGGAAACAAGTGATGTTCAACTTGATAGTTTAAGCCACCAATGAGCCAGTACAGAATATTGCTTCTTGGTGCAAAATTGGCTGTGGTTCTCATTTGGTGAATTGCGAAACTTTCATCAATCGATAATGATTCATCTGCTTTAACGAAATCGACATCAGAAATAACATGCGCCGGTTGAAAGACCAAAGCCAAGGTCAGCCCACAAATAAAATGCAACATGAATAAAAATATCGGAATCCAATACCATGCGATGTCTATCAGTAGTAATGGCAAGACCAACATAAATATGTAGTACATAATTTTGGCGACCAGAAGCTCAGTAAAAAGAGCACTAAAATTTGAATTAATCGACTTTGTGAGTCCCATCTTTTTGAATCTGAACAATTGCTGAAAGTCCTTTGCAGTTATCCAGGACACGGTCATCAAACCGTAGAAAAACCAGGCATAGATATGTTGAAATCGGTGAACGTATTTACGTTTCTCATTCGGTGAAAACCGTAAAAATTTAGGGGGCATTATGTCTTCATCATATCCATGAACATTGGTGTATGTATGATGAAGAACATTGTGTTGTATTTGCCAATTCGGGGCATAACCACCAACGATATGAATTATTTTTCCAAGATATCGATTGACAGATTCCTTTTTGGAATAAGCTCCATGATTGGCATCGTGCATAATGGACAGGCCAATTCCGGCAGCGCCGAGGCCCATAATGGCGAACATTAAGCCCACTGCCCAAACAGATTCTATTAGACCGGCATACATGAACCCCAAAGGAGTAAGATACGCCAAAATCATGAAGACCGTTTTAATCTTCATGTTCGTATTTGCATACCTCGAGATATTATTATCCTTGAAGTACGACCTAACTCGTTTA
>CAZCAD010000324.1:0-4437 GCA_964496525.1 uncultured Flavobacteriales bacterium
TGATTTAATTTGACGGTAGGATCGATCCTTATTCTTTTTTCTACCTATCAACTCCTGGCATTTATCTCCTATCTTTTTACGTGGAAGGTCGATCAAAACTGGGTTATAAATAAAGGACTGTTCGAATTTGTTTTTAACACCCAGGAAATTGAGCTGGGAAACCATTTGGGAAAATTTGGAGCCTGGTTATCCCATCAATTTATATACGAGTGGTTTGGTTTGTCGTCATTTCTATTCCCTTTAATTTTTATTGTTCTTGGAATATTCTTGCTTCTGCGAATAAAGATATTGCCTCTTGGAAAGCTTGTAGGTAAATCACTCATTGGTATTGTAGTGCTTTCATTGGCTTTTGGATTTATCAGCTCGAAAGATTCCTTTCCATACGGCGGAGCTTTTGGTTATCATTTTAATAGCTGGTTGAAAGCAGCGGTGGGCAGTTTTGGAGCACTCCTATTTATTGGAGCGCTATTATTCATCAGTATCGTTCAATTGTTCAACCCTGATTTTAGAGCTTTTTTTGTAAAATTAGGTATGGCAAAGGCTGTTGAGGAGGAATCCGCTGACGCTGAAGCTTTGGCGGACAATGGAGATATGGATTTTGTTGCCGTCAATACCATAAAGGATGAGGATATAACCGAGGATGAACTGAGCGAGGCGATCACATTCGATGAGGAAGAAGAAACAGCGGAAGAAAACGAAGCGGTAATTAATGTGGAAATGGAAGTTGAAAATGATGTTGGAGAAACGATTGAAGAAGATGAGGAGTTTCAAGTCGAGGTCGGTGACGAAGGCAAAACACTAACTGATGAGGAGGTGAATCAAATGGTAGAGGAATTTGGTGAATACGATCCAACGCTGGATCTATCGTCTTATAAGCTGCCTACTATTAATTTATTGACCGATTATGGTGACAGCTCTTTGAACGTAGATAAAGAGGAACTAGAAAATAATAAGAATCGAATTGTTGAAGTCTTAGGACATTATAAGATACAGATATCCAAAATAAAAGCGACGGTAGGCCCGACTGTTACGCTCTATGAAATTGTTCCGGCGCCTGGCGTAAGAATTGCGAAAATTAGAAATCTTTCAGATGACATTGCCCTTAGTCTTGCAGCCAATGGGATACGAATAATCGCGCCCATACCTGGGAGGGGAACAATTGGAATTGAGGTTCCAAACTCAAAACCTGACATGGTTTCCATGCGGGCAATGATTGCTTCTGAGAAATTTCAGAATTCAGATATGGAGTTGCCAATCGTATTGGGTAAAACTATTTCAAATGAGACTTTTGTTTTTGATTTATGTAAAGCACCGCATTTATTATGTGCCGGTGCAACGGGTCAGGGAAAATCTGTTGGACTGAATGCTATTTTGATGTCAATCCTCTATAAAAAGCACCCCGCGCAGGTTAAGTTTGTAATGGTAGACCCGAAGATGATTGAGTTGACGCTCTATAATAAGATAGAACGTCACTTCCTTGCTAAACTACCTGATTCAGATGAAGCCATTATCACTGATACCTCAAAAGTTGTACATACGATGAATTCTCTTTGTATTGAGATGGAGTATCGATATGAATTATTGAAGAAAGCGCATGTCAGAAACATTAAAGAATATAACACCAAGTTCATTGCCCGCAAGTTGAATCCGGAAAACGGGCATCGATATCTGCCATATATAATAGTAGTCATCGATGAGTTCGCCGATTTGATAATGACCGCCGGCAAAGAAATTGAACATCCGATAGCCAGACTAGCGCAGTTAGCCAGGGCAATTGGAATTCACCTCATTGTTGCGACGCAACGACCATCGGTGAATGTAATTACCGGAATGATAAAAGCGAACTTCCCGGCGCGGATCGCATTTAAGGTGACCTCAGGAGTTGATTCAAAAACGATTCTTGACCATACCGGTGCCGATCAGCTCATCGGGCGAGGAGATATGTTGATTTCATTTGGGAATGATATGGTTCGATTACAGTGTGCTTTTGTTGATACGTCAGAGGTAGAAAGGGTCTGCGAATATATTGGAAATCAGCGTGCATATCCGGACGCTTTATTGCTTCCCGAATATGTTGGCGAAGCTGATGATGGACCGAATGCAGAGCTCGATGATAAGGACGATTTGTTTGACGATGCGGCCAGAATTTTGGTCACGCATCAGCAAGGGTCTGCATCTTTATTGCAGCGAAAAATGAAAATCGGTTATAATAGGGCAGGAAGGATCATTGATCAGATGGAGGTGGCAGGAATAATTGGCCCGTTTAAAGGGTCTAAGGCCAGAGAGGTATTGATATCTGATTTGATTGCCCTGGAACTGCATTTAGCCAAGCTGGATGATAACGAAAGTGGGCCGGTTGACGGACTGCCTGAATACTGAACCTGACTTAAACCCCAGGACGAATTTATGGCAAGTCATCAGGCTTAGATGTCGCTCGCCTCAAACGACTGTGATGGGGACTGAGAGATCAATTCCACTTACAATTAAGACTGTGCGCTGCTTGTCTTAATCGAGCGTCATTGATTTATGAGCAGGTTCTAAGGATTAATTAACTTTTGCATCTACGATTTGGCATAATTTTGGATATTTGTAAATCACCCTTCGGCTCCGCTCAGGGCGATAAGCATGAAAATAAACAAAAAAACTATGACAAGGACCATAAATATATTCATAGCGCTCTTGTTTTTCGGATCTGCTTTTGGGCAAGACGATAAAGCAAAGAAGATTTTGGACGAGCTCGGTGAGAAAACGAAAGCCTATAGGACAGTCACAGTTTCTTTTAGCATAGTTATTACGAACCCTGAAGATGGAAGTGAACCCATTAAGAGAAGAGGAAAGGCTTATTTGAAAGGCGAGAAATATAAAATTGAATTAAATGATCAAGACGTTTACTGCGATGGTGAAACAATTACAACCCATATTAAGGAGGATAAGGAGTGCTACACAAGTGCAGTGGATGAACAAGAAGAAGGTGCTGTAACTCCTTCAAATATGCTGACAATTTGGGAGGACGATTTTAATTATGAGTATAAAAGAGAAACCACCTTCAACGAAATACCGGTTCATCAAATTCATCTCTATCCGAGGAATCCCAGGGACAGAAATTTTCACACTATTATTTTGAAGGTAGACAAAGCCAAGATGCAGATTTTGTCGGTCTATATTAAAGGAAATGATGGGCAGAAGATGCGTTATATCGTAAAGACATTTGAGTCGAATAAGGAATTAGCTGATAGCAAGTTTGTATTTGACCGATCGAAATTTCCGGAGGTTGAGTGCTATGAGGAATAAACCCTTCCGCAGGATGGTGATATCCTGCGGATCGTGGTGATATCCTGCGGATCGTGGTGATATCCTGCGGATGGTTTGGGAAAACCGATGACCGCGTTAGGGATAGTAATGGCAGCTCACGCCTTTGGCGTGACTAAAATGAATAGCCCGCCGTCGCTAAAGCTTTGGCGGGCAAGGCCCGGCATAGATTTAGCGGGGAACGCCCCTAATAGTCAAGTAATATTCAAACAGATCGCGGATCGCGCTCATTGCATTCGCTTGTCCGTGACGACATTTCCTATTTCGATCGTTTAAGTTTAAGAATCGGGGAAAATTTTACCGGGATTTAAAATGCCATTCGGATCAAAGACTTTCTTAATCGATTTCATTAGGGCCAGCTCGACCGTGGAGAAAGGAATGTTCATATAATTCTTTTGCACGTAACCTATTCCGTGTTCACCCGAAATGGTTCCGCCCAGACTGACAGTGAGTTCAAAGATTTCTCGAATTGCCTTGGGTAATTCATTGGCCCAAAAATCATTAGAGAGATCTCCTTTGATAATATTGATATGCAAATTTCCATCGCCCGCATGACCGTAGCAAACCGATTTGAAACCGTAATTAGCACCAATATCTTTGACTCCCCTCAAAAGTTTCGGCAATTCGTAACGCGGCACAACCGTATCTTCTTCTTTATAGGTTGAGTTTGCCTTCACTGCTTCGGCCACTTTTCGTCGGAGGTTCCAGAGCTTCTCTTTCTGCGCCTGTGAGTCGGCGAATAGAATTTCACCTGCCTCATACTTAGAAACGACTTCCATGATTTTCTCGCAATCCTGCATTAATACTTCTTCATTATTTCCATCTACTTCAATTAGCAAATGCGCCTGCACGTCTTCTTCCAGCCCGTCGATGCTTTCTCCAACAAACTGCATTGTCCATTCAAGGGCATCTCTTTCCATAAACTCCAAGCCGCTTGGCAGAATTCCGGCTTGGAAAATAGCTGCCACGGCCTCACATGCCTTCTCATAATCATTGAATGGCACGAGCATCAGCAAATCATTCTGCGGATACGGTAAGAGTTTCAGCACGGCCTTTGTGATAATTCCCAACGTTCCTTCTGAACCTACAATTAACTGTGTTAGATTATAGCCCGTTGCATTCTTTAAG
>CAZCAD010000325.1:0-4436 GCA_964496525.1 uncultured Flavobacteriales bacterium
TGAAAAGTAGCTTCTAATCAAGACTATTTCATATTTATATAATGAATTGATTTTAATTCTACGAGAATATATATAATATAAATATCTGATATACTGATTATTGTGACAATAATAAATAGCTCTTCTAAATAACCTCTAAAAGGTTTTAACAAGAATTTGTGAAACAAAAAGCAGACATCTAAGTCAGCTTACATTTGCATTACCCAAAGATTGAGATAGTGTTTAAAATGGGGATTAACCTTAACTTCATAGTTCCGGCAGAGGTCAATTAGCTGAGAACGTCTGATTTCTTCTCGTGAAAAAGCGATCAAAGCGGTTAAAAATTCTTTCTCCTGCGGGAACTCCTTAAACCATCCTTGAGAAAGGCTATCTTTAGAAAATAATCGCTGCTCCAGAATTTCGATATTATTCCGGTAGAAATGAGCCAGGTAGAAAAAATTCCTGATTTGACTTAGAACTTCAGTTTGGTAATTCTCATAATTGGCGAATGTTTTAAGACTTCGTCTGACTACTGCTCGATAATCGTTCAGGAAGAAATGAGCAACTATCAGTTCATGAATAATTTGGGTCCGCTTGTAAGAGTTCAGCTTAAGCCCCAAATGGTCAAATCTCTTTTCTTCAAAATTCTTAATAGTCAGTTGATGTTCACGTCTGGTATTATGGTATTTGAGAATATTGTATTGATAAAAGGCAAAGGCCCTCGTTTTTTCAATGTTTGTTGTGTGTTTATTGTCCTCACTCATGAAAGTGCGAAGCTTTTCAAATATTGCCTCGCAATTTGAGTCTTGTTGACTCTCAATGCTTGCCACCAAATAATTGTTGAGGTTTAAAATGTACTCCTGTGCATTCTCCCGAATCATTGCGGGATTCTCTTCCCAGAGGCGAATCGATTCACGCAGAACCGAGATATGTTCTTCCAGATCTCTTAGAGCGAAAAGAACGATTCCTTCGGCTCGAGAAATCCGCATCGTAGTGAAAAAGGAAAGCTCAGTGTCCTTATGTCGCTCTCTGAAATCGGTAATTTCGGCAATAACGTTATCCATTTCTTCAAACAGGCCAAACCGAATGATCAATGTGGCTTTTGAGTAAAGTCTGCATGATTCAGAGTCAATAGCAAGCATGTCGAGAATTGCAGACTCATCAGATTCCAATTCCCGGACAATCTCAACTACGTTGCTCGAACTCATGTCTTCCTTGATCTTGGTGTTTTGCAAATGATTTACCAGGTCGCGCTTCCATTGAATGAAGATGAGTTCATAATTAAATTTGAAATAGGATCGTGATAGTTTTAAGCCTTTTTCAATCAACTGTTCGCTATGCCCATACAAACCCTTGTTGTAAGTAATGAGAATATGGTTTAGAAGTGAAAGCAGCTCATGTTCGGTTTTTTTCTCTCGATGAAAATCCTGCAGACTATTAAGAAGAGCATCGTATAAGTACTTTTTTTTGACAGGTAGATTTTTTAGTTCTGCCCTTTTCTTTAAATTTTGAATGAGCCTGGCTTCATCATATTCTTTCATTTTTACGACTTCGTCAAAAATGAGAATGTACTCTGACTCTTTACCTTGTGTAGAAGCGTTGAGTTTAAAATAACGCTTTTCGCTTTTTGTCATTGAAGCGACTAATTCGAATAAGTCTGTTGATGGGAGGCGAGCCATAGCTAAAGTCAGACCGTCAAGATATAAAAAAGGCCGTCTAGTTGATACGGTTTCTTAGTTTGCAGGATTAAAAAATGGTATTTCTGCGGGATGAAATTCACAAAACTGCCTGTGGTTCTGTTGTGGGTCCGCAGGATGATCCCGATCGATCGGGACTGTGGTGCGGATGTTCTGTGAAGTTGAAATTATTGAACGATCAATTTCTTAACAGTTTTTTGACCATTGATTTCGAAGACTGCGATGTAAACTCCTCTTTTTACTGCGACGAGATCTACAGAAGTTGAGGCACTATTTGGTTCGTTCTGCATCACCACCCTACCCTGAAGATCTGTGATAATAAGTTTATCAATCTTCTCATTCGCATCGATGGTAAACACACCTTCTGATGGATTTGGATAAATGTTCAATTTCAGCTCTGGCAGTTCTTCGTTTGAGGCGTAGAAGGTTCCAAAGCCACTGCTTCCCAAACTTTCATTGTAGAAAGTACCGCTGGCATTTGTTTTCAGCTTAACTGACTTAAGCATGTATTCAAACACACCGGCTGTAGGGGCTGTTGCGTCGGTGAAGCTTGTTCCGGCGATCAACGTACTGTTCACTTTCACCCAGATCGAAGTCGCAGTTCTGCGGTAAATGTTATAACCTTCAACCGTCACATCAGTGCTTGCAGTCCAATTGATGTCTGCAACATCGGAGGTACTAACCGTAACGTTGCTAGGTGGAATGATGTAATACAATCTTAGTGAAGGATCTCCGAGAAGAGCAACATGAACTCCTTCTCCGGTCACAAATCCGCCACCAAGGTTCAACCATAAGTAATCAGTATTAAGGTCTTGAGATATCTTTGCACAATAACCAATATTCTCTCCCATCGCCATCGGATGATAATTCCAGGTCGGTCTTCCGGCCCATGAACATGTCAATGTTTTTCCATTGGCCACGGCTACTTTCATCAGATTGTTGGTAATATCCCAGTCTCCAAAATAACTTCCGAAAAGCATTGTAAAAGCACCCATACTCGATCCGGCGGCAATTTCCGAAGAAGTCAGGGAAGTACCATTATCCAATCCTCCGACGGATGTGAATGATCCTCCTCCGCATCCATAGGACCATAAATAATCAACAGTATCAAGACTTGACCAATAGTCGGCATGATCTACATTTGCCGCACCAAAGAATCCGGTAAAGTTTCGGAAACCGCTTTGAGCAAATCCCTCAGCATATCCTGTAAATCCTCCTTGATCAACCAGTCCTCTTTCTTGAGGAACATACTGAGCCATTTTGAATTCATGTGCCTTGGTCAAATAATTCGCCAAGAGCTCTTCCTCAGTTTCTGTGTAAACCGGTAAGTCGAAAAAGTCGACACGACTCACCTCTAATTCTAATCCAGACGGAGGCTTCGATTGATCAAATTTCCCATCTCCCGGTACATTATCATTTCTAGTTCCTGAAGCCACTGTATTGTTTATAGTTACATCCGACCAAAAGCCGTTCATGTCTGCATAATAAACATCGGCAGGCCAGGCACCTTCATGATTTGGATGAGCGTCCGGATTTAAGTTTCCTGAATAAGGAACCGGCACATGACCAACTAAATAAAGTGAAGTCAGGTCGGGCAAATCATTATAATATTCGATTATCGTATTTCTTAAGTCCTCAGTATTCATGGCTGGGTTAACGCCTATGGTCGTGACCATCAATCCATCGCGATAAAGATCCTCCTGTAGTTCAGCAATTTCTGTACTCAACGCCACTATGTGAGTACTGTCAACTATTAACAACATATCTCCTTTGTTATATTCCAATTCAACCTTTATTCCGGCATTGACATAGCCCCAGGCGTAAATCGTCGAACTTAGCCGAAGCTGCACCTGGTATTCGTAGGATACTCCCGGAAGAGCTGTATTGTCGGTATAAGTTAAAGTTGAGGATGGTAGCGATGCCAGTGTTCCACCCCATCCATTGGTACCTTTTACTTTTCTCCAGATCAGATAAGTTGTGGGAGTTGTTTGCTCATTTGCCAACCAATTCAAAGTGATTTCTGCGGGTGATTCCTGAACGTCTGCTGTCAACTGAACGGTCCAGTTTCTCGCGTAGTCTTGCGCAAAAGAATCGGTATTGAAAAATAGGAAAAATAGAATGAGCGAGCTAAAAAAGAGTTTTTTCATGAATGATTCTTTGTTAGATGGGCCAAATATACGTCCTTGTTTAGATGAATCAAATGTTCAATTTTAGAATTATTAAGGTTTCAAAGAGGAAAAAATAAGGTAAATCGACCAAACCGTTAGATTGCTCAGGCTGTTCGAGAACCTACAGAATGAGATTTTTTATTGAGGGTTGTTTATTTTTTAATGATAAAGTTTGAAATCGTTCAAATAGAAATGGCCTTTTGTACTCAATGCATTAGACATCTTTTATGTTGTAAAACACAGGTGTTAGTGGTTTATACCTCCCAAGATTCGTATATTATTCGTTTATAATACGTTTTTACTACGCACGGTAAATGGCTGTAATTGGCTCCCTTCGGCTTTGCTCAGGGCAGGTGATTTGTTTTTCAATGAGCAATCCATTTACGCAACGGATTTTGTGAGTGTGTTTTATTCGGATGTTGGGGCCAAGCAAAAAATAAGACAAGGACAACATGAGTAGCATAACTGAACTTTGGACAAAGAGCAAAGAGACATTTGACACCAAGACAATTGCTCAAATTCTTTCATTCGCTGGAGACTGGTCTAGCTAAAGAATCTTGAAGAACGAGTTAAGGATATTTAAATCAATAAA
>CAZCAD010000326.1:0-4431 GCA_964496525.1 uncultured Flavobacteriales bacterium
TTGCCTTGCAACAATTGGTTCTGTTTCAAATTCTGAACACATGTTGATCGTTTCAGGTAAAGCAGGACGATCAAGATGGCTGGGTAGAAGACCAAGAGTAAGAGGTGTTGTAATGAATCCTGTTGATCACCCAATGGGGGGAGGAGAAGGCCGTGCGTCTGGTGGACATCCGCGTTCAAGAAATGGAATTCCTGCAAAAGGATTTAAAACGAGATCGAAAAAGAAATATTCGTCTCGATATATTATTGAAAAAAGAAAGAAATAAGTTGGTATGAGTAGATCATTAAAGAAACCACCATTTGTGCATTACAAGCTGATGCAGCGCGTTGAAGAAGCCAAGGAATCCAAAAAGAAAGCTGTTATTAAAACTTGGTCAAGACCATCAACAATTATACCGGATTTTGTCGGTTTGACAATCGCGGTTCATAATGGAAACAAATTCATTCCCGTGTATGTAACGGAGAATATGGTTGGACACAAACTGGGAGAGTTCGCACCAACCAGAACATTCAGAGGTCATACCAAAGGAAAAAAATAATCTCAAAGTCCCGATAGCTATCGGGAGGACGAAAAGAATGATTATAATGGGGGCTAGAAAAAGATTAAAAGCAGAAGAACGAAAAGAGCAGCGTAAAAACATCGCATTTGCAAAGTTGAAAAACTGCCCGATTCCTGCTAGAAAAATGAGACTTGTTGCTGACATCGTGAGAGGTCAGGAGGTGAATCACGCCTTGAACGTCCTTTCACACAATTCGAAAGAAGCAGCCGGTCGATTAGAAACATTATTGCGTTCGGCAATTGCCAATTGGGAGCAAAAAAATGAGGATAAAAACTTGGAGGACGAGACATTAATTATCTCTGAAATTAAAGTGGATGTAGCAGGAATGTTAAAGAGAATTCAGCCTGCACCACAGGGACGGGCGCACCGAATTAGAAAACGCTCTAACCATACTACACTCGTAGTAGATAGTATTAAAACGAAGTAATCGAATGGGACAAAAAACAAATCCAATAGGAAATAGACTGGGATTCATCCAAGGATGGGAATCCAATTGGTACGGTGGGAAGGACTATTCAGCAAAGATTGTTGAAGACCATAAGATCAGGACTTATCTCTTGGTTAGACTTTCAAAAGCAAGTATTTCGAAAATTATTATTGAAAGAACCATCAAGTTAGTAACCGTTACGATTAATACAGCTCGTCCGGGAGTGATCATTGGTAAAGGAGGAAAAGAAGTAGATAAGCTGAAAGAAGAGCTGAAAAAAATTACAGGTAAAGAAGTACAGATTAACATCTTCGAGATAAAACGACCCGAATTGGATGCGAAATTAGTCGCTGATAGCATCGCCAGACAAATTGAAGGGAGAATTTCGTTCAGAAGAGCAATCAAGATGTCAATCTCATCTACAATGAGAATGGGCGCTGAAGGAATTAAAATAAAGATCTCCGGACGGTTAAACGGAGCTGAAATGGCAAGAAATGAAATGTATAAAGATGGACGAACCCCATTACATACGTTCAGAGCGGATATTGATTATGCGCTGTCCGAAGCGCATACAACTTATGGGCGAATTGGAATAAAAGTTTGGATTTGTAAAGGCGAAGTATACGGTAAAAGAGATCTTTCGCCGAACGTAGGATTGCAACAGAAGAGGGGCGGCCAGGTAGGTGGGCACAAGTCAAAGTTCAACCAACGAAGAAAAAATAATTAAGATAAAGGGATAGTAAAATGTTACAACCTAAACGAACGAAATACAGAAAAGCCCAGAAAGGTCGAAATACAGGACTGGCCCATAGAGGAAGTCAAATCGCTTTCGGTTCATTTGGTCTCAAAAGCTTAGAGCCGGGTTGGATGACTTCTCGACAAATTGAGGCTGCTCGTATCGCGGTAACTCGATATATGAAGAGGGAAGGGAAAGTTTGGATTAGAATTTTTCCGGACAAGCCGATCACATCGAAGCCTGCAGAGGTAAGGATGGGTAAAGGTAAAGGAGCTCCATCGCACTGGGTGGCAGTTATTCGTCCCGGTAGAATATTATTTGAAGCAGACGGAGTACCGTATGACATTGCCAAAGAAGCACTCAGATTAGCTGCACAAAAGCTTCCGTTGAAGTGCAAATTTGTTGTTCGTAAAGATTTTAATCCTCCGAAGAAGTAGTCAAATAGAAAGAAATTAGTAATGAAAGCCGAAGAAATAAGAGAATTATCAATAACTGACATCGAAGAGAAGATTGAGGATATGCAGGATGCACAGGAAAAACTACTTCTCGCTCACAATGTATCTCAGCTCGAGAATCCGATGGTGCTGAAAGAAAATCGAAAGACAATTGCACGGTTGTTCACGGAATTGAAAGCAAGAGAAGAGGGTAGAGAAACTTCAGTTGCAACGGCTGAATCCAAAGCTGTGGAGCAAAAGGCTGAAACAAAAGCAGTTGATTCAAAAGATACAACGGAAGCTGTCGAAGAAGCAGTGGTAGAAGAAACCCAGGGAGAAGCTTTTGTTGACGTGTCCGATGAATCCGCCTCAGGTGGAAAGGCGGATGAAACGAAAGAGGAGCCGACGGCAGAGACCGAAGAACCAACCGACGTGTCCACCGAATCCGCCTCAAGTGGAGAAGCGGAAGCTAAGGCGAAGGAGGAAGCCAAATAAGATTATAAATTCTGAAATGGAAGAGACGATAAGAAATTTAAGAAAAGAACGAATCGGTGTTGTTACCAGCGATAAAATGGAAAAATCCATTGTAGTCGCAGTTGAGCGTAAAGTAAAACATCCGATGTACGGAAAGTTCGTAAAGAAGACGACAAAATTTATTGCCCATGATGAGCAAAATGACTGCGGTATTGGTGATACAGTTCGAATCATGGAGACCAGACCTTTGAGTAAAAGAAAGTGCTGGAGATTAGTTGAAATAGTTGAAAGAGCTAAATAAGAAATCATGATTCAGCAGGAAAGTAGACTGGACGTCGCCGATAATAGTGGAGCTAAAGAAGTTCTGTGCATCCGCGTGTTAGGAGGTACAAAACGTCGTTATGCTTCTGTTGGCGATACGATTATTGTAACCATTAAAAATGCCGTCCCGCAAGGAAATGTTAAAAAAGGACAGGTTACCAAGGCGGTTGTGGTTAGGACAAAAAAGGAAATTAGAAGACCGGATGGATCGTACATACGATTCGACGATAATGCGGTTGTTCTATTAAACGAGGTAGATGAAATGCGTGGAACCAGAATTTTTGGACCGGTTGCTCGTGAGTTGAGAGACAAAGAATATATGAAAGTTGTTTCACTGGCACCCGAAGTGCTTTAATTAAGAACAGATGCAGAAGAAATTACACTTCAAAATTGGAGACATGGTCAAAGTACTTAGCGGAACTTCCAAAGGAACGGAAGGGAAAGTTTTGCTGATCGATCGTCCGGCCAATAGGGCAATCGTCGAAGGGGTGAATGTGGTTAAAAAGCACATCAAACCAAGCGCTTCCAATCCACAAGGCGGAATTGAAGAAGCCGAGGCGTCAATCCATATTTCCAACCTGATGTTGGTTGTCAGTGGTGTGGCTTCAAGGGTTGGCAGAAAAAAAAATGAAGACGGGAAGCTAGTTAGATATTTAAAAAAGAACGGGGAGGTAGTTAAGTAATGAGCTATAAACCAAGATTAAGGGAGCAGTATAAAACGACACTCGCCAATGAGTTGAAAGAGCAATTAGGCTTCAAATCCTTGATGAGGGTGCCCAGACTCCAGAAGATCGTATTAAGCCAGGGATTGGGCGATGCAATCACCGATAAAAAATTAATGGAGGCCGCAGTTAATGACATGTCATTGATTGCCGGTCAGCGCGCGGTGTCAACACTTTCCAAAAAAGATATCTCAAACTTTAAGTTGAGAAAAGGAATGCCTGTTGGTGCAAAAGTGACACTAAGAGGTGTGAAAATGTATGAATTCCTTGATCGTTTGATCAACATTGCTCTTCCGAGAACAAGGGATTTTAGAGGCGTGAATCTAAAAGGGTTTGATGGTAGAGGCAATTTCACCATGGGAATAACTGAGCACATTATTTTCCCTGAGATTGATATTGATAAAGTGAACAAGATTTTCGGAATGGACATTACGTTTGTTTCTTCTACAGATTCTGATGAAGAAGCGAAAGCCCTTATGGAAGGTTTTGGATTTCCATTTAAAAAGAATTAAAAGATGGCGAAAGAATCAATGAAAGCGAAGCAGCGCAAGAAGATTAAGATGGCTGCAAAATACGAAACAAAAAGAGCTGAACTGAGAAAATTATCAGCCCAGGGAGATTGGGATGCAATGATTGCGCTGCAAAAGTTACCAAAAAACTCGATGAAAGTTAGAGTTCATAACAGATGTGGCTTGACAGGTAGACCAAGAGGTTATATGAGACAATTTGGAATTTCGAGAGTAACTTTTAGAGAGATG
>CAZCAD010000327.1:0-777 GCA_964496525.1 uncultured Flavobacteriales bacterium
GCTCTTCCGATCTAAACGGGATACTCTTGACATTATACGTTTTGGTAACAATAGATTGCCAACCTTTCAAATCGCTCACGTGGTACGGCCAGATCAAACTATCCTGTTTCGTGGCTTGTTTCCATCTGCTTGCCTGCCCCTGTTTATCGAGCGAAACGCTAAATACTTCAAATCCATCCTTGTTGTACTTTTTATAGTTCTTGACAACGTTTGGATTTTCCATTCGACATGGCTTGCACCATGAAGCCCAAAAGTCGATCAACACTACTTTTCCTTTCATGTCTGATAATCTAAGTGTGTCACCGTCAAAATTCGGCAAGGCGATTTCGGGTGCCATTTTGCCCGGTTCGAACATTGCCATGGCTTTTCTCTCAGCCTCCATTTGTTCGTTCTTTTGTTTGACATAATTATTGACCTGCGTGATGGTTGGCGATTTACCGAAGCTGCCGTTTAATGCCCGAACAATCTCCGTGTAGGCTTTCCATTCTTTTGCCTGATCAAATGAAGCCAGGGTGGCAATCAGCGCCGGTGAGGTTCGATTCTCCTGTACAAATTTGTCCCGTTTTTTCGCAAAGTCCTCAGCCAGTGGCTCATAAACCGCGGAAACTTCTGCCTCTTTGGATCGGTCTAATTGCACTATTCTCTTGAGCGAATCGCTGATCTTTTTGAAGTCCAGAAATTCGATTAACCAATCTGTTAATAGTCGAGAATCAGGGGAGCGCTCAAATTGAACGCCATTGACATCATTCACGTCGCACTTAATAGTAATGGAATCAT
>CAZCAD010000327.1:792-4430 GCA_964496525.1 uncultured Flavobacteriales bacterium
TAAAATGATATTTAAAGGTGTTCTTGTTTTAAAGTCGATGACAAAATAATCGCCAAATGGGATGGATGTATTCCAGCTAAAATTTCCTTTGTCGTCTGTTTTGCAACTATCCAACGGTATTCTTCCTTTTTGAATATTCGTGTTCAACAGAAAGAGCGTTTTGTTTGGAAAATTGCTGATAGTTCCATCTATATGAACTGCGCCATAACTATCAAAATGTAATGGCTGCGCGTAGCTGCCAAAACAAAATCCGCAAAGGGCGATAATTATTCCTAAAATATTTTTCATTCTTTTCTCTTTGTCCGACGAATCCGCCTAATGCGGAGAAGCTGGATTGAATTTCTCTCTCTATCCAAGCACTTCCTGCAACTTCTGTTCCAACTCTACGCCTCTTAAATTTCTACCGATCACCTTTCCATCCGCATCAATTAACCAGGTTGCCGGTATTGCCCTGACACCATAAGCGTCTGCTGCTTTTGCAGTCCATCCTTTCAGATCAGAGACGTGGTTTGGCCAGAAAAGGTTGTCGTCTGTAATTGCCTTCATCCAGGCAGCTTTATCATCATCCAGAGAGACGCTATAAACGGTAAATCCCTTGTCCTTCCACTTACCGTACGCCTTTACAACATTCGGATTTTCCATGCGACATGGTCCGCACCATGAGGCCCAAAAGTCGATGAGCACTACATTTCCTCTCAGCGAAGACAATGAAATCGGTTTTCCGTTATAATCGTTCATTGCAATTTCGGGTGCATACTCAAATTCTCCGGGCGCATATTCAGGCTGAGGGTTGTTCAAAGCTGCAATTTGGCCCTGTATTGAGGCGAGATCCGATTCTATCATCGTGGGATACTCCGATTTCGGATATTTCATTCGCAGACCATTCGCCACCGTTTGAAAGTACCTTAAATCTGTAGAGTCGAAGTTTTTGATACCACTTTCAGGAATCAAATCTCTTAAAAGAACCCAGTTGGTTGGGGAAGTTGAATCGCTCATAATCTTTTCAATCGCATAATCGCGTCGAATAGCCGAAATGCTGTCCAGCTTCACCATTATTTCTCCTCGGGTGGTTGAATCCATCGGTGGTGTAACTTCCCATAAAGCGCGAAGTTCTTGATGTCGCGGATAGGTTGGTGCCAGAAAAGCCATGTAGTCAATTATCTCTTGACTGGCGACCGACCCACTGACTTGATAATTTTCTCCGATGCCCGGAATGCTCCCGGTGATTGTCACATTTTCTGCCTCATTGTCAAGAAAAAGTACAAGCGGAATTTCCCGATTGCCAATCATGACGATATACTGGCGCAGATCTTTGGTTTTGGTATAAATTTCAAAGGTCCCGTCTTTAATCACCGTCGAATCGACGACCGATTGTTCTCCATCCTGAAAGACCAATAGCGTTACATCTTGTCCTTCTCCACCGCTAATCTCTCCTTTAATCAAATGGCCAAGAGGTATGTCCTCCACATTATCCTCTCCTGCCTCTCCACCGCAGCTTAATAATAGAGCCGGTATAGCCAGGACCAACAACATTAGCAGTCTCGCCGTGCCTATTGGTCTGGCCGAAAGGCAGGGCAAGTAAATCGGCAGGCAGGTTCTACAATTCATATTCGCTTCAATCATCTGTTAACTCATTTATCAGTTTACTTGCGGAAACGGGATCGGCCTTTCCGCTGCTCTTCTTCATCAATTGACCCATTAAAAAGCCCATCAGTTTCTTTTCACCTCCCTTAAATCGTTCATATTCAGTAGGATTTTCCCTAAACACCTCCAAAATCATGCCCTTGATCGCTCCTTCATCCGACTCCTGAATCCATTCATTGTTCTGTGCAACTTCGGCCGGATTAAGTTCATTTCCCTCCCTTGCAAGTTTCAACATCTCAGGAAATAGCTTTTGACCGGCGAGGTTGTTGGAGATCTTCCCGGAATCTATTAACTCTATTAAGTTAGCAATATTCTGTGGACTAATCGGAAAGTCCTCTATGGTCATGGCCTTCTCATTCAGATGAGATTTTATATCTCCCATTAGCCAATTTACAGCGGCTTTAAAGTTATTTGTGTATTCTGTTATCTCTTCGAAATAAAGCGCGATGGCTTTTTGATCCGTTAAGATTCCGGCATCATAATCTGACAATCCAAGCTCGGTCGTATATTTTTTAAAAAGCTCATTCGGAAGTGGCGGCATCCTTGCCTTTATATCGTCAATATGCTGCTGACTTAGTCGAATTGGCTGTAAATCAGGTTCTGGAAAGAATCGGTAGTCATTGGTCGCTTCTTTTGTTCGCATTGCAGTGGTTTTTCCATCCAAGGCGTCGAAATTCCTGGTTTCCTGATATAAAGTCTCGCCATTTTCAATGGCTTCAATTTGTCGTTCAATCTCATATTCGATGGCACGTTGAACATTCCGCATCGAATTCATATTCTTGACCTCCACCCTCACTCCGTATTCTGTCGCCTCATTCAGCATCACTGAAATGTTGGCATCGCATCGGAGACTTCCTTCTTCCATATTACCGTCACAGATATCAAGGTAGCGAACCAGTTTTCTAACTTCTGTCAAATAATCGTACGCCTCTTGGGAAGTTTCAATATCCGGCTCAGAGACAATTTCAATTAATGGTACTCCTGCCCGATTTAGATCAATTAAGGTGTTCAAAGGGTCGATGTCGTGAATACTCTTGCCGGCATCCTCCTCCATGTGGATTCGAGTAATGCGAATTTCTTTTTCCCCACCACCTTCAAGCCTTATACTCACCGTACCACCTGTACATATTGGAGTTGTGTCCTGCGTAATTTGATAACCCTTTGGTAAATCGGGATAAAAATAGTTTTTCCGTGCGAAGAATTGCTCCTCAGCAATATCGCATTTGAGCGCCAATCCCATTTTTATTGCACAATTGATTGTCTCGCGATTCATACGCGGTAATGTGCCCGGATGACCAAGAGATATAGGACTTACGTTGGTGTTTGGAACTGCGCCGTATTCATTAATATCATCCGAATATGCCTTTGTCTTCGTCAGCATTTGTGCATGCACTTCCAGCCCGATAACGGGTTTATATTTCGCTCGTATTTCCTGACTGACGGCCATTAAGTTCTTCTAATCAATTCTCGCATTATTTCTGTCATCTTGGGCTCTTGTTTATTTGCGACTTCAATTACATCTTCCACTGACACTTTCTGTATCTTTCCGGGAACACCCAGATCGGTGATAATCGAAATTGCGAAACATGGAATGTCCATGTGTCGTGCTACGATCACCTCTGGTACGGTTGACATTCCGACGGTATCTGCCCCTATTATTCGAACATATTGATATTCTGCCGGTGTTTCTAATGTTGGGCCGGTCAAGCCTGCGTATATCCCAACGGACACCTTAATGTCGTTTTCCTTCGCAATTCCTTGCGCTGTAGCGATTAAATCTTCGTTATATGCATCACTCATATCCGGAAATCGTGGTCCGAGCTCATCTATGTTTTCACCGATCAGTGGATTAGAAGGAAAAAGATTGATGTGGTCATTCAGAATCATGATCTCCCCGATCTCATAATCCGGATTCACCCCTCCTGAGGCGTTTGACAGAAAGAGTTTCTTAATTCACAACATTTTCATCACCCGAATAGGAAAGGTCACCTGTT
>CAZCAD010000328.1:0-4430 GCA_964496525.1 uncultured Flavobacteriales bacterium
GCATCAGAAAAATGAGAACGTTTCTCTCCCTGCTGAATTATTTTTCGCCCAACTTGCCAGAAGTAAGGATTACAGGACATTTTTACTGCATCAGAAATGCCCCTGGCCGTGCCATGATTGTGGCACCCCAGCAAATTCTTATTGCATGGAATACTCGTTTCAATTGTCACCACGCCTTCTTGCAAACCAATCAAGGCCATCACTGTTTTAAAAATAG
Source organism: uncultured Flavobacteriales bacterium (assembly GCA_964496525.1). Taxonomy (GTDB): domain Bacteria; phylum Bacteroidota; class Bacteroidia; order Flavobacteriales_D; family Crocinitomicaceae; genus JAKSBJ01. Next base: position 218 of record CAZCAD010000328.1, read on the forward strand.
AACCCGGGGGGTATTTTGACAGAGTTGCCCTGTTTTGAAGCGGAAGCAGGGTGTCCTGCACCAACTTAGCATAATTTTCGCCCAGTCTTCGTCCAACAAGCAAGTTTGGGTCGTATGAAGGTGCCGAAACCATCGCCAGTATCTCTCCCGTCTGAGGTTCAATCGCCACAATAGACCCGCGTTTGTTCTGCATGAGAAGCTCGCCGTAAGTTTGCAATTTTGAATCAAGAGAAATTGTAATCTTTTGTCCCTGAATTGCCAGGGTATCAAATCTTCCCTCCTCGTAACTTCCGGAAGTAACTCCAACGGCATCCTGTAATAAATACTTTACCCCTCGGGTACCTCTGAGTATTTCTTCATAACTCCTTTCTATTCCTTCTCTGCCCATAAAATCACCTGATTTATAATAAGGCATTCGCTCAATATCCGTCGGTGAAACTTCATTCATATAGCCCAAAACATGGGCAGCCACATTTTTCGGATATATTCTCAGTGATCGTGCTACCTCAAAAAATCCCGGATATTTATAAAGCTGCGGTGCGATTTCGCTGAATTCGTCAGGTGGGATTTGTTTGACAAGCTCGGATGATTTTTTTGTGGAGTACTCTCGGGCTTCCTTCATTTTTTCCACATACCGCTCCATGCTTATGTCCAATAATTTGCACAAGGCTACACTGTCAGTATTCCCAATTTGAGACGGGATCACGCGAATGTCATAGTAAACCTCATTGGCAATAATCCGTTCCTTATTTCTATCGTAGACAATTCCTCTTGCCGGGTACGTCACCACTTTGTTTTCCGAAATCTGAGCAGCTCTTTCCTTCCATTTATCATCGATCACCTGCATATAAAGTAAACGGCCAATAAAAGTGACTGAGACGATAATAAAGAGGAGCGCTATGATATATTTCCTATTCTCAACGTCTCTCATTTCTTCGAGGGTTTATAGAAAATGAATTGGAATAAAACCACAAGAGCAAGTGAGAAGAAGAGACTAAATACTGTTTTGAGCAGAATAAGAAGAATTAAATCAAAACGAAGAATCTCAAAGGAGAAAAACCAAAGATGATGGGCGAACATTAGAATTCCGGCGTAAAACAGAAACCAAATTATACCCATATCATGCAGGGAGGGCATCATAGAAAGGTCATAGCCATCACGGGGTTTGATGTAGCGTAAAATTGTCTGGCGGATATAAGCCATTAATAAGGCGGCCGAAGCATGTAAGCCAAAAGTGTTGCTGAAGGCATCGACGCTAATGCCAAGTATTAACGAAATCAGCATTGCGAGCAGAACATTCATCTCGAATGGGAGCATCAAGATCATAACTGGATAGATCATGGGATTAAAATATTCATTGATCTCAATATTATTGACGACCAGTCCTTGTATCAAAACGACCAGAATAAAATTCAATCCATATTTTATCCAAACATTATTCATCCCCCTCAAAAAAATCACTTTCTAATTTTTTTTGTTCATCCGCAAATCTATTTCGAACGATATAAACATGGTATACCGCGTTAAAATTGACTGATAATCGAATGTTCAGGGCCATGGTTTGCTCACCATCAACAGAAATAATTTCGTCAATCACTCCTACTTCAATATTCGTTGGAAACATTGTCGCTCCACCTCGTGTGACGATTGTATCTCCAACCTCTAAGTCAACATCACGCTTTACATTTTCAATTTGGGCCAGCTCATTATCTTTACCATCCCAATTCATGATCCAATACTCATTGTTCTTTCGAAGCTTCACTCCCAGGCGAATGTTATCCGAGAGGAGGTTTTTTACTGTGGCATAATGCGTCGAAGCATCGATCACAATACCAACTGCGCCATTATCACAAATCACGCCCATGCCTTCCTTAATTCCGGCATTAGTTCCCTTATTGAGTGTCAGATAATTGTCGCGTTTATTGGCTGTGGAGTTTGTGACTTCGGCCGGAACATATTCATACTGCCGCTCCATCAGCGTATCGTTGATATAATAAATTCGATTCTGCAATTGATAAAAGCTCTCCGGCATCATTCCCCGCAGCTTCGCATTTTCTTCCATCAATCTTTCGTTGGCATCCACCAAATCGAAGTGTTTTGTAATGTTGTGTTTTTTCTCCATGAACCAACCAACCACCCCTGAAGAGGTGTTGACCATGGTAGCTTTGTGATAATTTTTTGAATTGAAGAAGAGACCAAGAACGAAAACCTGTAATGCGAAGAAGATTAAAAAATCCCTAAACTTTTTTAAAAATTGTAGAAGTTTTCGCATTGTACTCTACTGTATCATTCGATTCTTTTGGTCCACAATATGTAGGCCTCTTACCTCATCAAGAACTGGAATCGATCGATATTCTTCAATGCAATTGAAGTTCCTCTGGCAACTGCTCTTAATGGATCCTCTGCAACATGAACCGGCAATTTGGTTTTCAATGAAATACGGTGATCAAAACCTCTTAACATTGAACCACCTCCAGCCAGGTAGATTCCTGTTTTATAGATATCTGCCGATAGCTCGGGAGGAGTCATCTCCAGCGCGCTCAGAATCGCTTCTTCGATTTTCGAAATCGACTTATCCAGCGCATGGGCTATTTCAGAATAGGTAATTTGAATTTCTTTTGGAATACCGGTCATTAAGTCTCGTCCGCGCACAGCGTAAGGCGGTGGCGGGTCATCTTCCAATTCGGTCAAGGCCGATCCAACCTGAATCTTAATTTGCTCTGCCGTACGCTCACCAACCAAAATATTGTGCTGACGTCTCATGTATTCCTCAATGTCGGTCGTAAAGTCATCTCCTGCGACCCGAATGGATTTGTCACAGACAATTCCTCCCAGTGCGATTACGGCAATCTCAGACGTTCCACCACCAACGTCAATAACCATATTTCCCATAGGTTCCTCAACATCGATTCCAATACCAATCGCTGCGGCCATTGGCTCGTGAATCAAATAAACTTCTTTCGCCCCTGCATGTTCGGCTGAGTCACGAACGGCCCTTTTCTCCACTTCTGTAATACCTGATGGAATACAAATTACCATTTTCAGTGAGGGAGAAATCAGCCTGCTTCCTGTATGGATCATTTTGATCATTCCCCGAATCATTTGTTCTGCAGATTCAAAGTCTGCAATCACACCGTCTTTAAGGGGTCGGATGGTTTCAATGAGTTTGTGCGTTTTGCCGTGCATCTGCTGCGCTGTTTTACCGATCGCAACAATCTTACCTGTCTGAATGTCCTTCGCGACAATGGACGGCTCATCCACCACGACTTTATCGTTCATGATAATCAAGGTATTTGCCGTGCCCAAATCAATGGCAATTTCCCGTGATAAAAAATCAAATAATCCCATCTCGAATTTTGACTAATTGTTCGATACATCTTCAAATGCATCAATGTTTCTGTTAATTATACTACTCTTCTACTCTAAAATGGGGTGTTTGGTTACCTGAAACGCCCTATTTTTGATAAGTCTTCTCATCTAATGTTTAAAGTGTCTGTTACCTGTAAAAACCATGCTCATTCCGTGCTCATTACAGTAATCGATCGAAAGTTGGTCCTTTACTGAGCCACCGGGCTGAATAATAGCCGTAATCCCAACCTCTCCGGCTATCTCAACACAATCCGGAAAGGGGAAAAAGGCATCAGATGCCATTACCGCACCGGCTAAATCAAACTCAAATGATTGAGCTTTATGAATCGCTTGTCTCAGTGCGTCTACTCTCGAAGTTTGACCTGTTCCGCTTGCCAATAGCTGCCCATTTTTTGCTAACACGATGGTGTTTGACTTGGTATGCTTCACTAATTTATTGGCAAACTCAAGATCCTTAATTTCCTGCTCGTTCGGTGAAGCGGTCGTTTTTGTTTCAAAATCCGCTGCCTTGTCAGTAATCAAATCTTTATCCTGTTCCAGAACCCCATTCAAGATAGTTCTGAATTGTTTTTTAGGCAGCTCAACTGTTTTCTGAATCAGGATGATCCGATTCTTTTTCTCTTTCAATGTCTCCAAAGCGTCATTTGAATATGAGGGGGCGATGACTACCTCACAAAAGAGCGAATTGATTTCCGTAGCTGTTCCAGTATCAATTTCTTTATTCGAAATTAAAACTCCGCCAAAAGCAGAAACCGGATCACCGGCCAGGGCATCAGTGTAAGCTTGTTTGACCGAACTTCTGGTGGAAAAACCGCAAGCATTGTTGTGTTTTAAAATCGCAAAA
>CAZCAD010000329.1:0-4418 GCA_964496525.1 uncultured Flavobacteriales bacterium
TTTTGAAGTCCTGATCTTTCCAGGCGGATTTGAAGCGATGCTCTGTTATTGTCGTGCTGTAAGAACCAATAAAAATTGTCGAAAAGTCCTTTGATTTTGAAACTCCACATATAAATGTATCGTCAGTTTCTTCGTAACAGAGCGTGCTTTGCTCACTTTCGAAATCGATTAAATGAACCTGATGAGGTCTCAACGTACCGACATCTTTATACACAAAATAGAGCGTTTTATTGTCGTTATTCCAGGCAAGATCCGATCCCGTATTTTCCATAGTCGCACCGACAAATTCATTCGTCTCGAGATTCTTAAAGCGAATGCGGTAAAGTCTTCTTCCAAAAATGTCTTCTCCAAAGGCTAATATTTTATTGTCATGGCTCACAGAAAAGGAAACGATCTCATAATAGGCGTGGTCCTTTGCCATTTCGTTTTCGTCCAGTAAAACTTCTTCTGAGGCCTCCATTGTTCCTTGACGCCGACAATAGATGGGGTGCTCACCGCCTTCTTCAAATCGACTGTAATACCAATATCCATTTTTGTAATAAGGAACAGATTGATCTTCTTCTTTAATTCGGGACTTCATCTCCTGAAAAAGATTCTCTCGAAGATCTTTATAATCTTTTAAAACCCCTTCTGTGTATTCATTTTCAGAATTCAAATAGTCAATCAGCTCAGGATTTTTTTTATCTCGCATCCAAAAGTAGTCATCGATTCTTTCGATGTTGTGAGAGTTCAAGCTGTGTGGAATTTTACGCGCCTTCGGGGGATTCATAGAAGCGAAGTTGTTCAAATTTGATTGGTAAAATGTGAAAATGATTCTTTTCTCGTATAACTTCGGCAAAAGAAAGCGCTAATCTATGAAACTTTTAAGGCTATTTTCCAAATATTTTTTGTCACGGTTGTAGATGTCCGGATGAAAAATAATATTTCCGGTACTGTCTCCCGTCGCGGTATAATATTCGATATAAACCGTAAAAGGATCATTAAGCTCCAAAACACGCTGACGACCTCTTCTGATAATGCTATCGAGCGTATCAGGGGCTACCTTATTCTTTTCAGAAGCAAGTAGTGCTTTGCCGAGGTCAAAGGGCTTGTCCAATCTGATACAGCCATGAGAATAAGCTCGTACATCATTGTCGAACAGACGTTTTGAAGGAGTATCATGAATGTAGACAAAATTAGTATTTGGGAATAAGAACTTTAGTCTTCCCAAGCTATTTCCACCTCCGGCATTTTGACGTACTTTGTATGGAAAGCTTCCTTGACCAATTTTAGACCAGTCAACTTTAGAAGCATCTTGCTGAACACCGTTCTTGAAAATTTTATATCCTCTTCTTTTTAAATATGTGCTGTCTTTTTTCGCAGCATAAAGAATTTCCGTAGATGAGATGGAGTAGGGTACATGCCAAAATGGATTTGTCACCATTCTTTCCATTGTAGCAGAGAATTCAGGCGTAGGTGTGTAGTAAGCCCCAACAACAACTCTATGCTTGCGCTTGACCTCATTACTGTCAATGAAATACAAAGTAAATTCAGGGATATTCACACGAATATATTTTTCGGGCAATGTATCGGGCTTCCATTTCCACTTTTCGAGACTCAATGCAGCTTGTAAAAATCGATCTTGATTGCTTTTAGCAAGAGCTCGCCCCGTCCATTTACCAACAACGGCATCATCCTTCAGTCCGTTTAAAATTTGGAATTCCTGTAATCTGGCAATGAAGATGGAATCGTTAGTTCTGTTGGTTGTGTCCAGGAATCCGTGTTTGAACAAAGCGTCATTCGCTGCTTTATAACATGCAACAGAATCTTCTTTAAATGCAGGAATCTCACAATGATTGGTGTCTAAAGCAAAGGAATCAAGAAAGGCGACCAATCCTTTTTGCAGTTGTTGATATTCCCAATTTTGTGGTTGTTGTGATGTGAGTACCGCGCTCGCTTTTTCCCCTTTTAAATAAACCTTGTCCAGTTGATCTTCAATCGAATAAGTGAGAATGTCTTTTTTCCAGACATATTCGAAGGTTGCTGTGTCAATGAATCCTTCGCTCAAATGGCTACTCATTAAAAAGAAGGCGTTGCTCAACAACATCTCTGTATCGAGCAATGATGAATCCTTCATCTTTTTAATAAGTGAATAGTGGAACATTTCAGGAAAAAGTCCATAGTCTTTCGCATCTCGCAGCATTCCGTACATGTCTTTTCCATTTTCTGTCAGTTCATCCTGGCCGATCCAGACAGGGGCGAATTCAATGTTCTTATAATAAGCTAAAACTTCGGTCGAAGCCCAAAGTGTATCTTCATCGTAAATAAGAAATTCCAGATCGCTGAATTTGGCTGCGAGTTTCTCTTGAATGACCTCTTCTTCCTCGGTCAATTCATTTGTTCCGGAGGTACAGGATACGATTGTAACAAAGAGTGCGGGAATCAGTATATATTTCAGGTAGCCGGTCATTTCAAGAACTAATGTATTAACTCTTTTCTATTTTAAGATACGATTTAATTAAATGTACATTACCTATTTATTATTAGTTGTGACTATTCTGGTTTCCGTAAAAGCCATGAGCGATGAATCATGGAAAAGGAAGCTAATGTTCAATGCGTACGATGTTGTACACAATCAAAAATGGTACAGATCATTTACCCATGCCTTTGTACATGCCAACTGGATGCATTTGGGATTCAATATGTATGTGCTGTATATATTTGGTGTGGCAACCGTTCCTAAAAAGGGATGGATTGCCGATCATTATAGCTTAGAACCAACGCTTGTATTAGACCATGGGGCAAAAGGATATTTATATTATGGATGCTTGTATTTGGGTGGAATTATCTTCTCAACGATTTGGAGCCTTTCCAAACATAGGGACAATCCCGCATATAACGCATTAGGTGCGTCCGGAGCGGTTTACGCTGTAGTGTTTGCATACATCATGATGAACCCAATGGCCGGACTCGGGATTATTTTTATACCCGTATCCATACCTGCTTATATATTTGGACCACTGTTATTGCTTGCTGAATATTATTTGGCTAAGAGAGGAGGAACGGGTATTGGTCATGATGCCCACATATCGGGAGCAATATTTGGAATCATATTTATATGTATTATTGACTATAACTACCTACTTGAATTCTTTAGTAAATTAGTATCGTGAGCTACGTAAACAACAACGGTGTATTGATTCCCGCTGACTCATATTCTTTGAAAGCGGGTAATCGTGCTTATTTATATGGGGATGGACTTTTTGAGTCGATTCGTGTGGTTAACGGTTATGCTATTAACCTTGAAAATCATATAAAGCGGTTGTTAGATGGAATGGAAGCCTTAAGAATGAATATACCGGCTAACTACCAAACTGATTTTTTTGAGACAGAAATAAAATCGCTGATTGAACAGAATAATATCCCTGAAGGTGGTCATGTCCGAATGTCAGTGGATCGACGTCCGGGAGGAAGGTTTCTTCCACTCACCAACGACGTAGATTTTTTTATTGAAGCATACTCACTGACAAATAATAAATTCGTATTGAACGAGGAGGGCTATAAGATTGGTCAATATGAGGATATAAAAAAGACGATCAACGAGCTTTCGGCCTTTAAAACCAAGAATGCCCTAATCTATATCATGGCTAAACTTCGAGCCCAGGAAAAGGGTCTGGATGATCTCTTAATTCAAAATGATAAAATGGGGATTATCGAAGGAGGCAGCTCAAACTTATTTGTTGTTTCCAATGGCGTATTATATACCCCAAGTCTGGATTTGGGATGTTTAGGTGGCACGATGAGAATGCAAATTATCAATTTAGCCCTGAGCATGGAGATTAAGGTTTACGAGTGTAATATTGTACCTCAAAATTTGTTGGTTGCGGATGAAGTTTTCTTGACCAATGCGATTAGCGGTCTTATTTGGGTAGCGACTTATCGAACGAAGGAATATACGCACGAAATGTCTGATCGTCTTACGTTGAATCTGAATGAGACTTGGCGGGCGCGGTAATGCTCAAAGTTATCGTGACGATTTTTAGGTCAACGTTATTTAGGCATTGACTTGACACTAATTTAATTCAGGATTTTTTGGAAAGTGAGCGAATGCCTTATACTTGCCTCCTTGTTTTTTCATAAGCTGTGACCAAAGCTGTTCGTTCTCAACATTCATGATTTGATCCGTATTTTCTATATCCACTACCAGCCAGGCATTATCTTTGATTTCACCATTCAATTGATTTTCCACCCAACCGGAATAACCGATAAAGAATCGAACTTCTTTGGGTGCGATACTTCCATTGCGAATCATATCCTTTAACAGATCGAAGTCTCCTCCGGCATAGATATCATCCTTAATAAGAATGCTGCCTTCGACTTGATCTCCGAGGGTGTGGATGTAATATAAGTTCTTGGAATTCACCGGACCTCCCAAACTC
>CAZCAD010000330.1:0-4406 GCA_964496525.1 uncultured Flavobacteriales bacterium
AATGCACTCGGAAAAAACAAAGCTACAGTCGTGCCTCCTTCCGCTTTGTTTTCCCTGCCTTTGCCGACAGGCAGCGCCAAAAGTACTAAATTAAAACCGTACCTGGTACAAATACCTAGTTGAAAATGAGGGCATTCGAGTATTTTTATCAACAGAGTTTTATCGCCATCCTCTTGTGTTTTCTGACTATATTTAGAGTACTAGCCGAGGATCTTATCGCCTAATCCTCAAAGTTTGGACTCAGCCAACGCTTCATTCTGTCCAAAGGAATTTCTTTTGCTTCCGCCAGGCGTTCTACCTGATCTTCTTTGATTTTCCCGACACCGAAATAATGAGATTCCGGATGAGAGAAGTACCATCCGCTAACCGAGGCTGCAGGTAACATAGCCATCGATTCTGTTAGAGATACTCCGGTAATTTCCGTTGCGTCCAGAATTTTAAACAATCCGGGCTTTTCAGTGTGATCGGGATTGGCAGGATAACCCGGAGCAGGTCGAATTCCCTGGTATTTTTCTTTGATCAGATCTGTACTTGAGAATTGAGTCGACTCATATCCCCAGAATTCCTGACGAACTCTTTCATGTAATCTTTCTGCAAAAGCTTCGGCCAATCTGTCAGCGAGTGCTTTTAACATAATCGATTTATAATCATCGTGATCTGCTTCGAATTCTTTTATTTTATTTTCGATACCGATACCGGTCGTAACAACAAATCCTCCTATATAATCCTGCAAACCACTTTCTTTGGGTGCAACAAAATCAGATAGACAAACATTCGAAGCCTTTTCAGATTTCTTTAGCTGCTGTCTTAATCCAAATTGGGTATGAAGGACCGTTTTACGATTTCCGTTTGCATAAATTTCGATATCATCATCGACTGAATTTGCGGGCCAGATTCCGATAATACCTCTGGCCTCAATCCATTCCTCGGCGATTAGCTGCTCGAGCATTTCGTTTGCGTCCTCGAACAATTTACGGGCCTCATCTCCCATATTCTCATGCTCCAAAATTTGAGGATAACGACCTCTTAACTCCCAAGTATGAAAAAATGGTGTCCAGTCGATGTACTCACGGAGCTCGGCAAGATCATATTTCAAAAACTCTTTGGTTCCGAACAACCTTGGCGTGTAGATGTCTTCATCTTTCCATTCAATCGGAAATTTATTTTGGAGTGCCTCTTCTATGCTCAAATACTGTTTAAAGTCCTTCTTCTTAGCGTAGTTTTCTCTAACGGTGACATATTCATCTCGAATGCCATCGACAAAATCTGATTTGTCAGAACCAAGCAAAGATGCAACGACAGTAACAGATCTTGAGGCATCGAGTACGTGTATCGTCTGACCAATATTGTAATTGTGATCAATCTTAACCGCCGTATGGACTTTTGAGGTTGTCGCTCCTCCAATCAACAGAGGAATGTCCATTTCTATTCGCTCCATTTCCTTGGCAACATGAACCATTTCGTCGAGAGATGGAGTGATCAATCCGCTTAAACCGATGATGTCGACTTTTTCATCCAAAGCGGTTTTCAATATTTTATCCGCAGGAACCATTACGCCTAAATCTATGATGTCATAGTTGTTACAACCCAGCACCACACCGACAATATTCTTTCCGATATCATGAACATCCCCTTTAACTGTGGCCAGCAAAACTTTTCCGTTTGAAGAAACTTCCCCTTTTCCATCTTCAATAAAAGGCAATAGATAAGCGACTGCTTTTTTCATAACCCTCGCCGATTTTACAACTTGCGGCAAAAACATCTTTCCCGATCCAAAAAGGTCGCCCACCACATTCATTCCATTCATCAAGTGACCTTCGATCACTTGAATCGGTTTATCAACCTATTGGCGGGCTTCCTCTACGTCCTCCACAATAAAGTCCGCAATACCTTTGACTAAAGAATGTGTCAATCGTTCTTGCACATCCGTATTTCTCCAATCCAGATTAACCACGCGTTCCTTTGCATCCCCTGAAACTGTTTCAGCTAAGGCAAGTAATCGTTCGGTCGCATCATCGCGGCGATCCAATAACACATCTTCAACATGATCGAGTAAATCCTTTGGAATGTCGTCGTAAACCTCCAGCATTGTTGGATTCACAATTCCCATATCCAGACCTTCCCGAATCGCGTGATATAAAAAGGCTGAGTGCATTGCTTCTCTCACCGTATTATTTCCCCTGAATGAAAAAGAGACATTCGAAATTCCGCCGCTCACATGAGCACCCGGGAGATTCTCCCGAATCCACCTTGTGGCTTGGAAAAAATCAAGTGCATTTTTTCTGTGCTCATCCATTCCTGTAGCAACCGGAAAAACGTTGGGATCGAAAATAATATCCTGCGGAGGGAATTTGACAACATCAACCAGGATGTCATAAGAGCGTTTGCAAATATCTACCCGACGTTGATAACTGTCGGCTTGTCCTTCGTCATCAAAAGCCATGACTACAACTGCGGCGCCGTATTGTCTAATCTTTTTTGCTTCCAGGATGAATTTCTCCTCACCTTCTTTGAGTGAGATTGAATTCACCACACATTTTCCTTGCACACACCGAAGTCCAGCCTCTATGATCTCCCATTTCGAAGAATCAATCATTATGGGAACTCGCGAGATGTCGGGTTCGGACATTATCAAATTCAAGAAGCGAACCATGACCTCTTTACCTTCGATCAGCCCATCGTCCATATTGATATCGATAATTTGTGCTCCACCCTCAACCTGATCTCTGGCAATAGTCAAAGCCTCATCAAACTGCTCTTCTTTAATTAGGCGAAGAAACTTTCTGGATCCGGCGACATTTGTTCTTTCTCCAATATTGATGAAGTTGGAATTAGCCGTAACCACAAGCGGTTCCAGACCACTCAATTTCATTGGTGGTAAATCTGTCCACTTATATTTGTAGACGCCGCTATAGTCAGGGTGAAGGCTCATCTTTTAGATGATAGATTTTAGATGGTAGAGTAGAGACTTGCCAAAAGTTGAGTTAGAAAAGAGTCTAACATCTATGATCTAATATCTATGCTTTTACATTACTACTGCCCACACATCATCTCCAACGGTGTGTGACCAGTCTTTGAAATTTTCTTTTCCGCCTCGAATCGCCCAATCTGAATCAATCGTCAGTTTAGAACTTATTCCTCCTCTTGGATTACAAACCATATTAATCCTCAACCTTTCAGGGTCGTAGACTTCCATCAAATGATCGTAAAAAACATTGATCAATCTTTCATAGGAAACAACAATGTTTCTGAGGTGGAAGGAATACTGCTTCAGCGACTTCAATTCAATAATTTTTTCCTTGGGATAAAAGGTCAAAAATACGGTCGCAAAATCAGGCTGTTTCTGTACTCCCAAGAATGTAAATTCAGGAATTTTCACTTTCATTTCATAAGCCTGATCCGTTGGGTTGGGAAGTGACTTTAAAATGGTTTTATCGATATCTTTCCAAAGTTGTGCCATTATGGTTTTTATTTATTTCGGCGCGAAGTTAATCAACGTCGATTAGTTAACATTAATAGTTCCAGTTTCTTTTCAACAGTAGCGTTTAGCTTTTAGCTTATTTCTAAATGCTTGTACCATTTTTATTATTTCGATATTCTCTTTGTGTAGCTCATTAACAATTAAGTCACGCTTTTTGGCCACATGAAGACATGCATTAACTTCCACCGCCGATTTCAATGCAATACCCATGAACCGATTAAATTCTTTATCAGAAGTTCCAATTGATCCCTCGGCAATATTTAAACACACAGAATCTGCAGCTCGTTTAATTTGAGATGAAAGAACATAGAGTTCGTCTTTTGGAAACTCCTTTATAAGATTGTGGACTTCCAGTGTCATCTCTAATGATCTCTGCCAAACTTTCATATTTTCAAATTTCAATCCCATATTAACTTAACCCTCTATTTGCTATTAGCCAAAAGCTAAGTGCTAAAAGCCACCTATTTAAACCCTCTCTCCGTCTTAATTTTCTCATACGCATCCTGAACCTTCTGAAACTTCTTTTTCGCGTTTTCCTGAAGTTCAGGCCCCAAATCTGCCAGTCGATCCGGATGATATTTTAGAGCCATCTTACGATACGCTTTTTTAATATCAGCAACCGATGCGGACTTTGGAATTTCTAAAATCTTGTAAGCTGAGTTAGTACTTTCATAGTACATGTTTTTGAGCGAGATATAATCCTTTTCACTTACGCCCATGTACTGAGCAATCTGTTTAATGACATCAATTTCTTTCGGATGAACCTCTCCGTCTGATTTTGATAATTCGAACAGATAACGAACCAGCTCGAGGCGCATGGCGTGTTCCATGTTCGCCCGAATCTGAAGGCAAATCTGTCTTAACTGAATGTCCTCTTTGAGAATTCCCTGAAGCAATTTTATGTATTCATTCGCTTTTTGCGTTC
>CAZCAD010000331.1:0-4396 GCA_964496525.1 uncultured Flavobacteriales bacterium
GAAAGTAACTAAAGGTTAAAGCTATTATGGTTCCGGATAAAATTGCGATGATCGCTATGACGGCATAAAATGCCAGAAAGATATCCAAGGGAACTAAAAAAAGACTAAGGAGAAATCCGAGACCGATCAAAATTGCAATTCCGATTACAGCCGCCCCTGCTAATAAACCTGAATTTTTGTAAGACCCTTTGATCGCCTTTCGACGATTCATATATTCCACTTCATCCATTTCTTCGGGCAGCAGGACATTTTTGCCGTCGATCTGTACATAATCATCATATTTTACCTTTGCCACCGTAAAGTATTTGGCTTTTTTTTTGGGAGATTCAGATGAATTTCGAACGGTGTACATGTGCTTTTTGCGAGAGTACTTTTGGACGTTGCAGGTAATTATCTCGCCGCTCCTTAGCATTATGGTGTCTTTCTCAGCTTTTACAATGGATGGTGAAACTTCTTCGGCAGCTTTTATTTCAAGGTTCGTAGTCGACACCTTTTTTTCCAATTTTTCGGTATGCGCCATGCATTTCAGATCAAGATATTTTCTTTTGAGGAATGAATTGTTTGAGTTTTTGCATGAGCACAATAGCGCGAATATGATCATTGTTAGAAGCAGGCGGTACATCCGGCTAAAGTTATGAAAATTGGCATCTTCGCTTGTGATATTGCGCGATTAATCCGACAGTTATAATGTCTATTAGAGTAATCTTATTCGCATCGGTACTTGGTTCTTCTCTCGGCATCCGATATGGATATTCGCATTTCTCGATCGAAAACAATGATAAATGCGCCGCCATATCCCCGTTCAATGAGTTTATTGAGAATTTTTTCCGCTTCGTGGTAACAAGAAAAATATCCAATCTCAATATGATTCAAGGCTGTTTTTTCAATAGAACAGGATTGTCCCTCCCTGATAGGATTTATTTCATTTTCAATGAGGGAGTGGACGCTGTCAGGAATGACTTTATAAGTTCCAATATGGACTTTAAAGATGATATTATTGGAATCAACATCCTGACCGAATAAAATGGAGGAATTTATCAATATTCCAATGAACAGAGAAACAAGATTTTTCATCGATCAATTAGTGGGGAAAAACAAAAAAACCCATATAGCTTCCGATAATGGAAATCTTCATTAAGCATGGTTAGAGTTACCGGCTTAGGTCTGAGATCCCCTGTTATCTCCAAAGAGTCCCGATCAGCTTTAGGCGGACGGGGTGGGGCCTTGTCATTGGTAAGCGACTAAGATCACTCTAATAATAATATCGTTAAGATCCAAAAACTTACTATATGGGCACTCGTCTTGGACGAATTAAAACCACAAATTCACGCATCGTGTTTGGGCTTCTACCTTAAATATAGGGTAAATTACCGAAAGTTCAAGATGAAATTCTCAACAATTTGATGGCCGTGCTCCGTAAGTATAGATTCGGGATGAAATTGAAGGCCGGCAATAGGCAATCGCTTGTGCTCAAAAGCCATGATCACATCATTCTCTGATTTAGCTGTGGCCACTAGTTCTCTCGGAAAACGATCTGTTTTTGCTGCCCATGAATGATAGAGTCCAACATGAATTTCTTCAGGAACGTTCTGGAACAGCTTAGATGTCGTGTCAAGCTTGCATTTTTCTGCTTTACCGTGTTTTACTTTTTCCTGATTGTAGATCTCGCCATGATAGAATTCCACAATTCCCTGAAAGCCCAAACAGACACCCAGCATCGGTTTCTTTCCGGCGAATGAGTCAATCAACAAAGGCATCTTTCCTGCATCTTTAGGTAAGCCCGGTCCCGGAGAAAAGACCAATTGATCACAAACCTCCACATCTTCAAACACCACTAAGTCATTGCGAACGACATTTACCTCTGCTCCTGCTCCCTCAAAATAATGGAGGAGATTGTAAGTGAAGGAATCGTAGTTATCGATGATGAGGACTTTCAATTTCTTGGCCTTTTCGCAAAGATGCTAAAAAGCGATTGATTTTTTTTCAAAAGGGATCAATCGTCACCCCAGGTCTGTGCTCGGTACTGGCCCTTTGTAAGCGTGAAGGAATCTATTCCCAAAGCGGCGGAATCCCGCTTGTAAAGGACACAACTAAAAGTTCCCCTGGTGTAGTTGAGAAAACCATCCGGTTCGTCAGTAACAACATAAAAATAATGGGCAGCCGGATCAAATACGGATGTATCACCTTTGGTTCTGTATTCCACGCTATCTGTTGTCCACATACGTATCTGTATCATGGTTGTGTCGTTACTGGCATAACCATTTTGCCCGTTGTATTCATAGCGTCCGACTTTGTCAACGGCCGATTTTTCTGCTTTATTTGGCAAATGATCAAAGTCTCGCATGAAGTAAATGTGAAATGTAGGTAAGACAGGGTTTGCGGTTCCATAAGGTTCTGAAAAATCTAAATTGATTTGATAATAATTAATGCCCCCGGATGCAAAAAGACTATTTTCTATACGCGCGATTCCATCTTTATAATAGTATTCCTTCCCGTCAAGGGTATACTTGATAAAAAATTCCTGAACTTCTTCTTTCTTGCAACTTATTATCGCAAACATTAAGAGTGAAGAGACGATGGTGATTGTGAGAAAGTAATTTCTTAGTTCCATATTTTTAACCTTTTCCATTCTGATCGTTCAGTTAGTGCAAAATTTTTCTGCTGCCTGACAATCCCGAAGGTGTTTTTCGCTCTTGCCTTACAAATTAAGTGCCGAAAATTTTAGTTTTGTAAAATTGCGAAATAAGACTAAAAAAATGCCGCCCCGAAAAAACGAGACGGCATTCTTGCAAAATCATATATCTACTGTTTTATCAACTGCATTGTTCCGATTTTTCCTTCGGCAACAATACGAATGATATAGGTACCTGAAGCCAAGTTAGATAAATCTAGTTCCTTATTTCCAACCGAATTACCATTTAGAATAACTTCTCCCACGACATTGATCAATTGATAATTGAACTGCTCGCTAAATTGAATAGTAACCACTTCAGTTGTTGGGTTTGGATACAATCCGAAAGTGAGATATTCATTCTCTTCCAATCCAACCACCACGGTTTGACAAGCTGATGTATCGCTACATCCGCTTATGGTAACTATTACAGCGTAGCTTCCATCTGCAATTGGAGTGAACGATTGCCCTGTTTCACCCGGAATTGGCGTCAATCCAGGACAATCCAGCCATTGATAAGACGCCCCGGCTTGATTACAAACCAACGCTGAACCTGTGGCAGTAATTGAAACGTCAGGCACAACAACTGTAACATCTACGATATCAGTTGCCTGACATCCGGTTGAATCAATCGTTCCCGTTAGAGTATAAGCCGTTGTTCCGGCAGGAGGTAAAAAGTTTACTCCATCTGTAATACCACCGTCCCAGCTCCAATCTGTCGCCGAACCACTGCCATTAACCATGGCTGAATCTCCTTCGCAAACGTCTAAATCCGGCCCTGCATCAACTATTGGCAAGTCTCCGACAAAAATTGTTATGACAAAATCACAGTCAAGTGGATCTGTAGATGTCGCTGTATAAGTTGTTGACCCTGCCGGAGGAGTAAAAGGTACTCCATCTACAACTCCACCATCCCAGGTAACAGTACCCGTTCCGGATGAAGCGGCTGAAAGCGTAATCATGTCTCCGACACAAACTGTATCATCTGAAACGGTGGTGATTAGACCGGAACAAAGTTCAGTAATAATAATTACACCGTTTCCAACTTGAACATCGGCAGTTGTTGTTGCTGAAGTCAGAGAACCAAGATATGACGATCCACCTGCACCACCTGCACCGGCTGTTCCTGATCCCCAGTTAGGAGCTCCGCCGGCACCACCGCCGTAGTAGCCTCCTCCGCCACCACCGGTAGCAACGCTTTGGTCTCCATCTATCCCATCACCACCAATTCCTGCAAGTCCGGAATTACCTGCTGTTCCTTCAGTACCTAAACCGCCTGCACCACCTGCTGTAGGTGTTCCGCCTTTTCCCCCTGATCCGGGATTTGGATAAGACGGACCTGCATCGACACCATCGGTACCTGTCGTTCCTCCACCCGGGCCGCCATTTCCACCTGTTCCGCAAGGAACGCAACTACCATTTACATAATCTCTTCCTGCACCACCGCCACCTCCGGCAACGATCACTCTTTCCGCAAGGGTCATTCCTCCTTGTCGAACGTCAGATCCTCCACCGCCGGAACCGGCATAACCACCACCTCCGGTTGTAGGTACTCCAAAACCACCGACTCCACCGCCATTGAATCCGCCGGCACCGTCTGTGCCTTCTCCACCAACAAAAATGTAAAGGGTTTCACCGGGTGTAACTGTCAGGTCTCCTGTAGCATAACCGCCTTTACCACCTACTTGAGGAGTGTAATCTTCCGTTACATCTTCTCCCTGACCG
>CAZCAD010000332.1:0-4393 GCA_964496525.1 uncultured Flavobacteriales bacterium
CTGCGGGATTAATCCCGCAGCTAATAATTAAATAATTTAAGGTGGGGTTTAAACACCACCGAATTGATCATGGCCCTCCACCGAATTGATCACGACCCTGCCGATTTTATTATTGCATCTCGTTGAATAACTATTAACAACACTTCAATCAATAGCGCCTCAGCTTCTTATTTCAACAGGATTTTTTCTTTACCTTTAGGCTGCCTCAAAAAATTAGGTAAAGAATGATCAAAAAACTACTCCCAGGCACCTTGCTCCTTGGAACGCTATTATTAGCTCCTATAGTCGTAAATTGCCAAACCGAATCATCCATTTCTTTGACTGCAATTGAAACGCAGGATGAGATAGTTGAAGTTTCACTCACTTCGAATACCGACTTTATCGTAGGAGGTAATCGGTACATACTTCACATTGGTGGAAGTCACTTCAAGTATTCAAAGCACCCCAAGACCAATTTAAAAACCATCACATTTTTAATTCCGAAAGCGGATTTTGCAGTGTTACAAGATGGCCAGCCGATGGTTATTGCTTATGGTCTCTATCCCGGAAATATTCAGCAGGATGGGGAAGTGAGTCAGCAAAATGGCTTTGAAGGACCGCATTGGAGTGTCGGTAAACTCAATAAATCACTGCTTAAAAAATAGCTGTCATGAGAAACGTAAGACAATTTTTCGAGCAGCTTGTATTATTGGCAACTGTTTTCGCATTTACAAATTTGGTATATGCCCAAGATCCCGGCACAGCCGGTGCTACACCATGGACTAAACAAAACTACGATTTAGGTGACGAAGCCTTCTTGCCACCTACGTTTCCGGTTCTTGTTGAAGTCATAGGATCGGTTCATCATCCAACTGATTTATCTGCAGGACCATATCCCGTCCTGGTTTTTCTTCATGGAAGACATTCAACTTGCTATAGCGGTGGGTCGGCAATACTGGATTGGCCTTGTACGGGCTCATATTCATCCATTCCGTCTTATGAGGGCTATGACTACCTTGGCGAGCATTTTGCGAGTCATGGGTATATCGTCATCTCGATCTCGGCTAATTCAATTTCTAACACAGATAACAGTACTCCTGATTATGGAATGCAGGCCAGGGGAGAGTTAGTTCAGCATCACCTCGATCTTTGGAATGACTGGAACACCATTGGAGGTGGGCCATGGGCCGGAGCTTTTATCGGATCACTCGATATGACGAACATCGGAACTATGGGACATTCTCGGGGAGGCGAGGGGGTAATCGAGCATGCACTTTATAATGAAGAATTGGGAAGTCCTTACGGAGTAAATGCAGTTTTGACATTGGCGCCTGTTGATTTCAACCGACCCGTTCTTATTGGAACGCCGGTTTTTAATATCGCGCCTTATTGTGACGGAGATGTTTCAGATCTACAAGGTGTTCATTTCTATGACGATGTGCGATATGGTAATCCGGCTGATGATGCTCCAAAGTACAATATGGTAATGCTCGGAGCAAATCACAATCATTTTAATACCGTTTGGACACCGGGAATGTTTCCGGCAGGAACTTCAGATGATTGGGTTTTTGTCGATCCTTTTCAGAATGATGTTCATTGTGGGACTTCAAACGCCCTCAATCAACGGTTTGACCCCGCTACCCAGCGAGCGGCCTTATTGGCCTATTCATCAGCATTTTTCAGGACTCACATTGGAGGAGAAACCGCCTTCGAAGATATCCTACAGGTGGACAATGTGATACCCCCGCCCTCATCATTGGTAACAGTTAATGAGGTATTTATGTCCTATCATCCGCCTAACAAAAAACGAGTTGATTTGAATCAACAAGACGCCGAATCCTCTGAAGTAACGAATACCCAGGGCGAGGCCGTGACTCAGACAGGTTTAGTTGTTTACGATATTTGTGGAGACGATTGGGGAGAACAGTATTGTTTAAGTGCCGGTTCATCACAAGAACCACATAATAAATCGGGAGGAGTAGCTGTTTTGGGAGCCGCCCAGTTAGAACTTGAGTGGAATGCATTGACAGACGTTTATGACAATGCGGTTCCGGCCTTTATGCAGAATTTCAATGATTTCGAAGGTGTTCAGTTTAGAGCTTCAGTGAACTTCGAAGACTCCCCTCCCGCGACCGCTCTTGATTTTAGAGTTGAATTGGAAGACGGTACAGGCGCGACCTCATCTTTATTAGTGAGCAGCTACAGTAGTGCGCTTTACTATCCCCCGGGAGCCACAGGAAGTACAGTTCCAAGAACAATGCAGAATACCATTAAAATTCCGATTGCTGACTTTGCCAGCATTGATTTGACACAGGTAACCAACGTTCGTTTTCTATTCAGCGAAATGACGAACGGAGCTATTTTAATTTCGGATTTGATCTTAAGTTCTGAAACTGAGCTGGTCTATCCGCCAATTGCGGCCTTCGCAGCTAATGTGGTTACAACTTGTACCGGTGTAATTGCCTTTACTGATAATTCAACCTTTTTTCCGGATACATGGTTATGGGATTTTGGAGATGGCGACACATCACCGGATCAGAATCCGACCCATATCTATGAATTCGACGGAACTTACACAGTATCGCTGACGGTTTCGAATACGGCAGGAGGGGATACCTACACGGAGGTTTCTTATATAATAGTTGATAAACCGGATGCGCCGACCGTCACGAACGATACCATCTGTGATATCGGAACAGTTAACCTGACAGCTACAAATGTATCAGGTGGTACGCTGGATTGGTATGACGCAAATATTGGCGGAACTCTCTTAAACACCGGAACGACCTATAGTCCATCCATAACGGTCACGACTTCTTATTGGGTAGAAGAGGTAGTTCAACAACCAACCTTGAGCGTTGGGCCTCCGGACAATACTTTTGGTACCGGAAGTTATTTTACAGCAAATGATCTTCGAGGAATTTTCTTTGATGCTTACACCGAGTTTATTTTAGAATCAGTCAGAGTGTATTCAGGTACAGCCGCAACAAGAACAATTCAAATACTGGATGCGGATGGCGGATCGGTTATTCATACCGGTGATTATTTCATTCCGGCGGGAGAAAGTGTTGTTACCTTGGATTGGACCATTATGCCATATAACGGATACTACATTAAAATCACCGGACTTCCGGTCGACCTATTTAGGATTAATGATGGTTCGCCATCGTATCCATACACCTTGCCCGGAGTTGTTTCATTAACCGGATCAAACGTCACAGGTTCTGAAACGGATTATTATTATTTCTTCTTCGATTGGCAAGTGAGAGAGGCAGATTGCCTGAGCGAAAGAGCTGAGGTGGTTGGAGTAATCGATCCGACGACAGGAGTTACGGCTAATGCCTCAGACACTGATATATGTGAAGGTGAGTCCGTAACACTTACAGGCAGTGGTGGAGGAGCCGGATACACTTGGGACAATGGGGTAACTGACGGAGTTCCTTTTACACCGACCGCTACAACAACTTATACAGTTACAACTACAGGGCCATGCGGGGGAACCGATGCCATCACAATTACGGTAAATCCATTGCCAACTGTAACGATAAGTCCTGATGTAACAATTGCCAGTGGCGAGTCTACCACCTTAACCGCTACGGGAGGGGGGACATACTCTTGGACACCGACGACAGGACTTGATGATCCGGCATCTCCAACTCCAACAGCATCTCCAACAACGACGACAACATATACGGTTACCGTGACAGACGCGAACGGATGTCAGAATACCGAAACAGTAACAGTTACGATTGATGGTCAGATTGGAATAGGGGAAAACAAGGAGCCGGGAATTGAAATTCATCCAAATCCATCAAATGGAATCGTCACTGTTACGGCGACTCAATTGACCTATCCATATACAATTGAAATTTTCACTATCGACGGAAAGCTGATTTACAGAAAAGTAATCAATGCAGATTCAGGAAAGGAGATCATCGATCTTTCGAGGGAAGCTAAAGGTGCATATATTTTGAAAGCGACCAATCAGGATTTTGCAGTTGAAAAGAAAATTATTTTAGAGTAAAAAGAAACAAATAATATTGAAAAAGCGGATCGTTTCCTGAGTCGCCGCACTGAGCCGTTGTCCTGAGCTTGCCGAAGGAAAAGTCGAAGTGTCATCAAGCAGAGATCGGTTTTTTATTGACCCAATTTGAAAAAATTCTGAGCATCGCAGGATATCCTCATCCGCCTTAGGCGGAATATGTACCTTGGTTAAGATAAAAGTAAACTCTTTTAGAGTTGGTAATTTATTGAAAGCCACCACCTCTGGAGATGGTGGTTTACTGAATCTAATTCCAAAGAATTCCTAAAATGTGATAGCGCAACTGACGGACAAAAAATTTTATACACTCTCAGTAATTTCTCTAATTGCTGTAAACTTGGTGATTCTTGTCATGGCCATCTTTTACGAATG
>CAZCAD010000333.1:0-4382 GCA_964496525.1 uncultured Flavobacteriales bacterium
GCGGAAACTGTCAATTTTTATGAAAAGAGTTATTTTTGACCAAGCACTAAATAAAAGGGAGAATGTGGGCGTAAAGGTGATAGACGGAGAGCACTTCTATTCCTTATCGATAGGTTCTTTAACAATGCCTTAAAGTAAGATCTTCACTAAGTAAGATCTTCACTCGTCGCGGTCTAATCCGATGATTTCGAACTTAATAGTGGGAAAGATGTTTTTAAATTCCAGACCGGAATTCTTAATGCCTTGGTCATCATTATCATGATACCAATTTATATTGCAGTTACTTGCAACCGGATGCGTTTCGAACTTTCGAATAATGTCGCGAATAGCAATTGCACTGCTCGAATTAAAATACTCAAGGTCAAAATTAATTATAGTGGTTTCAGCAGGTTCACGCAAATATTCGTCGATCGAACTGTAAACATCAGCATAGAAGAGGCGGGGGTTTTCAGGAATAGAAATGCCCTTCAAACTCATTTCACCCGTTGAATGATTCAGCTTGAATTCCGGAGTCTTAACCGTTCCTTCTATTACTTCTTCCATATATGTTTTCAATACGTGAAATATACACTCTATTCAGGCATGAATCTAGCAAAAATTTCAGAAAAACTGCCTGATCGTTAATGTTTATCTTGAGACTTAATTTGAATTTGGATTCAAATTTTGCTAGATTTAAGAGAAGGATAAATTTTCATACCAGCTCTAAATAACTGACACCTCAGGATGATCCATAACCAATTTAAACTACTTATTCTTAGTCTTTGCTGCTTAAGTCTTCATTTCCAGCTCTTTGGTCAAGAGCGAATTCCAAATAAACTCAATTTTGATGGCTTAGTTTATGGATATCACAACGATCCCGGAAAGTTTCTTGGTAAAACGAAGAAAATTGAGCTGGAAGGGCTGTTGTCCGATGTTCGACTTGAATATTCTTCGGGGGGAAAAGTTTTGGCCAAAGATAAAACGAGTAAAGACGGATTTTTCAAAGGTACATTGGATTTGGGTAAACGCTATACCATTCATTATACAAAAGATGAATACGCCGGCGGGAGCTTTATTATTGATTTGAGAAATATACCTGAAGATATTGTTGAGGCCGGATTAGTGTTTGACGGAATGGAATTGATATTAAATGAATTCATTACGGGCAGAGGTAAGGACCCAAGTCTTGATTTTGGCAAACTCTACTATGACAATTATGACGAGCGATTTAAGTTCAGTCCTTCTCAAGAAGATAAAAAGGACGTTTTCGTAAAGCGTAAACAGGCGGGCACTCCAAATCAGCTCATGCAAGGTTCAGTTTTAAACAATCGATCCAATAATACGCGAAAATCAATTGAGAAGAATGCACCGATAGTTCAGAAACCACCACGAAAGGTTAGAAAGAAAAAACCGGATGATGTGGTTGAAGAAGTATCGGGAGATACTTTGGATGAGCCGAAATCGGTTTTACTTGACAGGTCAAAATTCTCACTTAAATCAATGTTGCACAAAGGCGGTCTTACCATGGACGACATTGCGGGCAGAGAGTCAGAAATATCTGATGCCTGGAAGGAGTTGGAGAAGGACAAAGCCCTGGCAATAACGGCTGAAGATTCACTAATAATCAAAGTGCGTGAAGAATTATTGTTGGCTGCAGAAAGTGAGCTGGTGAAAGCTAAGGAAATTATTCAGTTTCAAAAAGATCAGATTTCGAATCAACGATTATTGTTACTTACGTTCATAGGTTTGGCTGTAATTCTGGTCGGCTTTCTTTTCATGGTTTATAAAAACTATCGTGAAAAGATGAAGACGAATCTTATCATCCGGAAAAAGAATAAACGAATTACATCCAGTATAAATTATGCGAGCCGAATACAGGAAGCCATATTGCTGACAGAATTGGAAGTACAAGGAATTATACCTGATTCCTTTGTCTATTATGAGCCAAGAGATACGGTCAGCGGAGATTTTTATTGGGCAGCGGAGATTAATCACAAAGTAATCGTTGCTGCCGTCGATTGTACAGGACATGGAGTGCCGGGGGCATTTATGTCTATGATAGGAAACACACTTCTCAACCAGATCATCAGGGAGAAAAAAATCACCGAACCGGCTGAAATTCTTTCGAGTCTGCATAATGAAACGATGCTGGCCCTGAGACAAAATCAGGACGATCCGATGAGCAATCAGGATGGTATGGACATTGCCATTTGTTCTATTGATAAGAATAGCGGCGCTGTAGAGTTTGCGGGTGCTATGAATCCAATTTTTGTGGTAAACGGAGGAGCGATTACGTCAATAATTGGAGATAAAAAGGGAGTAGGCGGAGGGATGCTGTCTCGTAAAATGAGAAAAATGAAGGGATATTCAAATCACGCGGTCGACCTTGAAAAAGGGGCTTGCTTATATCTCTTCAGCGATGGATATATGGATCAGTTTGGAGGGCCGGAGGGATCAGAGAAATTCAATTTAACCAGATTTAAAGAAATGTTGATCGACATCCACGGACTGGATATGAAGGATCAGAAGGATAAAGTAGATCAGCGTCTCAAAGAGTGGCAAGGTGATGCAGACCAAGTGGATGACATTTTGTTGATCGGAATCAGAATTTAAGGGCAAAAAGACAAGTCAAAATGTAGAGGTTATTTCTTATAAAGTCCTAAATCTCAATTAGTTCAAAAGGTATTTCCAGGTATTCTTGAAATTCTTCGCCTTTTTCTTTCATCAGATCATCCCCCTTATTATACTTCCATTTAACCAGAATCGTGTTTTGATATGGTTCGATTTCTTCCAACATGCAAAGAATCGAGAAAATTCTTTTTACTGAGCTTGAGTTGACATACTCCAAATGGATGTCCAATATTGTTTCTTCTTTTGGGTCGTCCACATAATTCCTAAACCATTCGTAGATGGGCGAATAGAATTCCGCTGCATCCTCAGGCAAAGATTTTCCTTTGATTAGGAATATTCCTTCTTCGTAATTCAAATGTATTTCCGGTGAGTCTTCTTGTTCTTCGCGTTTAATTTCTTCCATTGCTATATCGTAATTGTTAAAGAGAAGAAAGAAAGCTTTTTATTGACTTCTTCAAATGAGTATTGAACCGGCTCGCGTGAGACCTTGAACATCTCAATCAATCCCAAGCCCGCTCCTCCTTTTTTGCTGTCGTGGTCAAAATTAAAAAGTGCCTTTTTATAATTTCTTCTTAGTGTTGCCAGATTCATTTCTGCCAATTCTGACATTCGCTCTTCAATCTTCGCTACCTGACCTGTATCCACGTAGTTCCCACTACTGATCTGATGGAAGTTTCCATACTCTGAAATAGTGAAGATTCCTTCTGTCTTTCCGTATTCTTCATAACCATGTTTACTGATGTTCTGCAAAATTTCAATTAACAAATAAATACTTTTTTTATTGAAATCGCTGCCTGACTTTAGCTTTGTTATATTCGCCTCAATGAGCTTGAACAGCGGAACTACTTGAGTATGAGAAAAATCCCCTTTTCTTACCAATAATATTTTTCTATCGGCTAATTGATGATACAGCTTTTGAGAAAGACTAAGAGGTATATGTTCACCCTTTGCACTGCTTCCTTTTGGAATCACCTCAATTTGCATGAAAAAATTGGAGAATGTGTGATTAACCTCTTCGAAAGAAAAGACAGGAGATCTTTTAGATTTTCTCGCCATTTCTATTAAACCTAAACCGGCCCCTCCTGCTTCATTATGACCGTCGGAATCGAGAGATGCCAAATATATCTCTCTGAGTTCTTCAGGAGACACATTTACAAGTGACTCCAACATCTTTTTCAATTCGGGCACTTTAGTATTATTAACCGGATTCGATGTGGTCATGTAATAAACACCGTTCAGGTTCCTTAAGCCAAACATCTTAGGATTTGATCTATGCGTACTGCCTTCATCCTCCTGTGGTTCAGAATGTCGAATGATGTTTTGGAAACATTCTGCAATCAGATAAGAAACCTTGTTCCGCGTACTTTTTTTGTCCTCCTGCGATGCAGCCTCATTGACTTCAATCAGAATCTGCGTAAAATGGTCGTCAAACTCACCCATGTAGATAAGACTGGAATCGTCTTCTTCGAGTAGGTTGAACAGATTAAAGGTTATGGCGTTCATTGAGCCAATGAATATAGTCTCAAACCGTCAAATTTTCAAGAAATGAACCAACATTTTTTTCAATTCGCGACTGAATGTTAGTGACATCAGCCTTTACGAAAGTCTCTCCGGTAATCTTTTCGTACAATTCTATGTATCGATCAGATACTTCCCTGACAAACTCTTCAGGTAAATCAGGTAAAACCTGACCTTCCAAACCTTGAAAGTCATTATCGATCAGCCATTCTCGAACAAATTCCTTCGACAATTGTTTTTGTCTCTCGTTATTA
>CAZCAD010000334.1:0-4365 GCA_964496525.1 uncultured Flavobacteriales bacterium
GTGCAAATTTACTGCTTTTTTACCTTTCGAACCTCATTGTGGGGAGTTTTTTGCATAAATTTGATAAACACTTTACGAACACTATAAAAGATTGATTTGAGAGTTTACGAAGCGGAGCAGGAAATTCCGAAAATCAAGAATCCTGTATTGACGATTGGAACGTTTGACGGCGTGCACTTAGGACATCAAAGAATCCTGAAATTGTTAAAGGAGTGTGCTGCTGAAATAGGAGGAGAAACAGTATTGTTCACCTTTCATCCACATCCCAGAATGGTGTTGTACCCGCATGATCATGACCTTTAGTTGATTCAGCCTCTTGAAGATCGGATGAAGATGTTGGAAGAATTTGGTCTGGACCATTTAATCATGTATCCTTTTACCAAAGAATTTTCAAGACTTACGGCGACTGAATTTATCAGGGATATCATGGTAAATGAATTGAGTGTAAAAATGATGACGATTGGTTATAACCATCATTTTGGACGAAATCGAGAGGGATCCATCGAACTATTGATGGAGCTTGGGCACCTTTATGACTTTGTAGTCAAAGAGCTTCCGGCTTATCGGCATGATGAGATAAGTATAAGCTCTACCAAAATAAGGGCCGCTGTAGCGGATGGAAATTTGAAATTGGCAAATGAATATCTGGGTCGCAATTTTGGGTTCAGAGGCGAAGTAATCAAGGGAAATCGATTAGGATCTAAAATTGGATATCCTACCGCCAATATAAAACCACTGGAAGAATTTCAATTAATTCCGAAAATTGGCGTTTATGCGGTTAAGGCAAAAATAGGCGGCATTGTTTATGATGGTATGTGTAACATCGGGCACCGACCAACTGTTTCTATAGATGGAGAGCGACGAATTGAATTAAATATTTTTAATTTTGATCAATCCATTTATGGAGCTAAAATCGAACTTTATTTTATCGACCACATCCGGGACGAACAGGAGTTTGCGGATGTGGAAGCTTTAAAGAATCAACTAAAAAAAGATGAAGAGCAAAGCCGTATTATTCTTGGTCATAATTCTACTTCCGTCTTATAATCTGTTTTCTCAAAAGGACAAGATTTATTATTCGCTTGAAGAGGCCTTGGCAGCGCCGGTTGATTCTGTTTATCGATTAGATCTCAGCAAGAACAAGCTCGATTCGCTGTCAAAAGAGATCGTGAAGTTGACAAGATTGCGAGAATTGAATTTGGAAAAAAACAAACTGAGTTCCCTTCCTGAAAATTTCCGCTTTAAGGATTTGCGAACTGTGAATCTGGCTAAGAATAAGTTCAAAAAATTTCCGGAAGAGTTGTGTCAAATTCCTTCTATCCGTCAGTTGCTACTGGGTAAAAACGAGATCGCTGAATTGCCAGAATGCATTGAATTTATCAAAAATCTAATCGTCATTGATCTATGGTTTAATCCGATTGAAAGTTTGCCGGAGGGATTAACGAAGTTGAGAAATCTACGCACATTGGATTTGCGGAATATTAACTTCAACAATGATTTTCAAAAACTATGGACAGAAAAGTTGTCCTGGGTAAAAATAGAATTTGATCTTGGCTGTGATTGTGGCCCTTAAACAGATGCCTCCTTTCTTTTAGTTATCTGCCTCTCTAAGTTCGTCAAACCACGCTAAAGCTTCTTCTCGCGTATTGAAAATCTTGGTTGGGTACAATGGTTTATAAAGTTGCAATTGAAACTTTTGCTTCATTTTAGAAGTAAAATTCCCCATAATTAATCCGACAGCTTTAATATTTGGAATCATTTTGGCTTTTTTACTAAAATATTCGTTCGCCTTGGCAGACAATTTTATTTCGCCATCAGTCATATCCACCAGGGTAAAAACTTCTCGTCCTTGTGCCATGTAATGGTGGGTTTGGTCAATTTCAATCGCGTCCTTTTCTTCTATTATTCCGTCACGAATATATTTAGTACTGAGGATATCCTCAGCAACTTTTTCGATCGTCGCCTTATCCAGATTATAGAAGTCCAACATACCAATTCAATTCTTAGTTGATTAACTAATATAGCATTTATAGTGCTGAAAACAGAACATAACCATAAGAATCTGGAGCTGTCAGAAGATTTCTGATTCTGTTTGGAACTCAATCAGTGGATGTTGAAGGTGAGTCGCAAGATACTCTTGTTCAAACTGTCCCGGAGTTGGAATTAAGACACAAGTTTTTTCGAGTGAAACCATCTCCATGATGGTTGTATAACCGGCTCGGGATATAACTTTCCGGCTTCTTGCAATTAAGTTCTCCAATTCAATTGTAGAGGGATTTTCGTGTAATTCAATTTTTGAGTCTGATTTTTTAGATCTAACACCCACAATTGCAGTCTTCTCGAAATTAGACTCCAGGAATTTTAGACAATTTTGTTCAAATGCCGATCTCGTAGGCTCGGGTCCGGAGACAATTGCCAGCATTTCTATATCTTGATCCCTGTCAACTTTTTTGAATCTGTTCAGGAGACCTATTCGATGCTGGTGAATTTTCAACTTCGCCTTTGACAAATCGCCGGAAAGATTATGCTCATCATCCGGAATCCAACAACAATTGAACTTATTAATTTTCTTTTGAATCAAGTCAGATGTAAAGCCGGACAATGCCGGAATTTGTAGTTTCAATTGATGGGTGATAATGATCGACACAATATCCGGATGGTAAAATCCATAACGATTATCTGAGATAATTAGATCAATTTCATTTTTGGCAACGAATTCCTTCAGCCATTTGTGTTCGATGTTAATAGCCCCGTTTATCTTCATTGCCTGTGACATCATTTGGAGGTATGTTCCCTTATCGGAGTCCAATTTGATGTTGTAGCCGTTTATGAATTCAGTTGTCAGCGATGGAAAATCTTTCTTTATGAACTCAATCTGAGCGTGATTTCCGACAAAGGTAAGTTCGTTTTTTTGAGCCAGAAGTTGATGGATGACAGAAACACACCGACAGGTATGCCCCATTCCCCAATCCAATGGCGAAAGCAGAATTTTTTTACGGCGTATTTGTTCAGGAAGAAGTTCCACTCAGTGAAGTTAAGAAATGTGGTTTTGATTTCAGAGCGATACGGAAATGAATGAAGAAGAGCTTAATGATCTTCCTTGACTTTGGACATAGATGCCCTCAAATACTCCCGATTCATTCTAGCGATATTGTCAAGTGAAATTCCTTTTGGACATTGGACTTCGCAGGCACCGGTATTGGTGCAGTTTCCGAAGCCTTCTAAATCCATTTGTCTGACCATGTTCAGAACACGATCTTTTGCTTCGACTTGACCTTGAGGTAAAAGAGCGAATTGAGAAACCTTCGCAGAAACGAACAACATTGCCGAAGCGTTTTTACAACTTGCGACGCAAGCACCGCATCCAATGCAAGTCGCAGCGTCAAATGCATCATCGGCATCATCTTTCTCGACAGCAATTGCATTTGCATCTTGCGTATTTCCTGAAGTATTAACGGACACAAATCCTCCGGCGTACTGAATTCGATCGAAAGAGGTACGATCGACAATTAAATCTTTTAAAACCGGAAACGCCTTTGCACGGAATGGTTCGATATGGATAGTATCACCATCATTAAACATTCGCATGTGGAGTTGACAAGTCGTGACCAGTCTATCCGGTCCGTGCGCTTCACCATTAATATATAAGGAGCACATACCGCAGATTCCTTCCCGACAATCATGATCGAAAGCGACCGGTTCGTCTCCTGAGGATATCAATTGTTCATTCAACACATCCAACATCTCTAAAAATGACATGTGGTCATCGACCTCGGCTATTTGATACGTCACCATTTTACCGGCTGAGTCAGCGTCTTTCTGTCGCCAGATTTTTAATGTTAAATTCATTCTGTGGTTTGACATGGTTGGTCATTAGTTTTAGTCAATAGCCTTTAGTAGTTTTCTTTCTAACTGATTGATTTAATATAGGAGTTTAACATTTTTGCCTCCTCTGTAATTGTTTCTGCGATTTCTGAAAACTGTTCTTCTGTAATGAAGTTCAGGTCTTTCGCCAAAATCATTTGTGTCTCCAATTCGTATAAAGATCCTCGTGAAATTTTTAAGAAGTGGATGTAATTTTTGGTAGAATTTCTTCCATAACCTTCAGCGATATTCGAAGGAATCGAAATGGCTGACCTTTTCAATTGGCTCTGAAGTGAATATAGTTCTTCCGTTGGCATATCCGCACATATCTCATAGGTTTTCTTCACAATTACTCTTCCCTTTTGCCAGATAAGCAAATCTCTGTATGATTTTATCTCCGTCTCTACTTTATTCATATATGCTTCTCTCTATATAACCTAATGACTATGTTTATCCCTAAATAGGGTTGACCGTTTTTAGTTATTAATTTTCGTTGTTAAA
>CAZCAD010000335.1:0-4326 GCA_964496525.1 uncultured Flavobacteriales bacterium
AAAAAAATAGTGATTTTCGCTTCTCATACAAATTCAGTTGTTATAATGTCTATTTTATTCATTTTATTTGGATCTAAAAATAAAGTAAGCGGCGATGATCATGAAAATCATTGCATAAACGTAGTCCATCTTAAAGCTGTTCTTCATAACCAAAATGGAAAATGGAATAAATAGCAGCAGTGAAATACCGATCTGCATAATTTGCAGTTGCTCAAGTGAATAAACCGCGCGTCCAATTCGATTTGCAGGGATGTGAAACTGATATTCGACGAAGGCAATCACCCAACACAATAAAGAGGCCACTATCATACTCTTATTATCCAACCATCTGATATTTAAGTGCAGGTACCATGCACAAAGCATAAAGCTGTTCGAAAGCAGTAACAATATTATTGTCGATAGGTAGGCACTCATAAAGTCGTTTTTAAATAACCCATTTCTTTTATCGCAGAAACAAAGCTCTCTTTGGAGATAAGTTCGTCTGCCCGATGATCTTTAATCCATAAGATTTCATCACATAGCGTCGAGATATCATGAACATTGTGCGAGACGACCAGGATAGTCAATCCTAACTCATCTTTCACGGAGAGAATGAGTTTACAAAGTTTGTGTTTAATCTCCAGATCAAGCGCCGAAAACGGTTCATCCAACAATAGCAGTTCTGATTTCATTGCCAGCGCACGAGCAATTGCCACTCTTTGTTTTTGTCCACCGGATAATTGATGCGGGTATTGTTCCTCGAATACGTTAATATCAACCTGTTCAAGAATCTGATCCAAATCAATATTTTTTCGTTCATTTTTTTCAATAGGATAAAGGATATTTTGACTTACCGTAAAATGAGGGAACAGACTGTCTTCTTGAAAGAGGTAACCGATGTTTCTGTGCTGCGTTGGCACTTTAGACTTCGAAGCAGCTGAGTTGAACCAGGTTTTTCCATTAAAGGAGATCTGCCCTTCTTCAGGATCAAGTATTCCGGAGATTATGTTAAAAACCGTCGACTTTCCTTCGCCTGAATTACCATAAATACCAATTACCTTAGCTGAATCAAAGTCAGCCTTGATTGACAATGTCACTTTTCCCTTCGCTGTGTTGATATTTTTTCGAAAGTCGATGCTAAGCATGATTGCTCCTTCTTCTGTTTAAAATATTGATGGTGAAAATGATGATCACGGCGATTGACAATAAAATGATTGAATAAACGTGTGCCGCAGTATAATTGAGGGACTCCAGTTCGCTGTAAATAGCCAATGAGGCCACCTTCGTTTCGCCGGGAATGTTTCCACCGATCATTAAGATCACACCGAATTCTCCCATTGTATGGGCAAATGTCAAGACGATTCCGGTGATCAGTGAGTTTTTAATATTGGGCAGAACGACCTTCATCAGTGTTTGAAACTTTGACTTCCCCAGGGTGTAGGAGATGTTCCAATAATGTCGCGGTACATCTTCGAATGCTTTTTGAATGGGCTGAACCATAAAGGGAAAGCTGTAAATGATGGAGGCGATTAATATTCCGGTAAAGGTGAAAGGAATTTTTAATCCAATGCTTTCAAAAAATGCACCGAAGGAGTTTTCAGGCGAGAAGAAAACGAGAAGATAAAACCCTATTACCGTGGGTGGAAGGATAATCGGCAGAGCAACGAAACTTTCTACAACTACTTTAAATCTTGATTTCCATTGACTCAGGAAATATGCAACCGGAACGCCAATTAATAGCAGCAGGGCGGAGGTGGCGAGCGCAAGTTTTAAAGAAAGGTATATAGGTCCTAAATCAGGCATTAGAGTCCGTAACCAAAGTCCACAAAGATAGCTCTCCCTTCTTTAGAAAACACATAATCCAGGAACTCTTGTTTGAGATCATCGGACTCCGTATTGGATAAAATGACGCAGCCTTGCGCTATGCGGTAATTATCGCCTAATTCGACAAATGTTCCTTTCTCCTCAATATTAGAAGATAAGACGATGGATTTTGCAGAAATTCCAACCTCGACAGTTTTGTTAACCACATACTCGTTCACTTGCGAAATACTTTCACCATAGACAAGTTTGGGTTCAATGGATTCATAAATTCCAACCGCCTTGAGGTACCTTACCGCCATTTCGCCATACGGGGCGGTCTTGGGATTGGCAATGGCAATCTTTTCAACTTTAGGATCGCATAGAAACTTGCCATTGGCGTTCAATTTAATATCATCATGTAAAGTCCAAAGGACAGGGATGCCGAATCCATAGACCTGAGGTGCAGAATCGCTTTTACCTTCTGAAAAAACTTCATCCGGATATTTCATATTAGCTGCAAAGAACAAATCAAAGGGGGCAGAATTCAGGATTTGCGTGGTCAATTTGCCGGAGGAGCTTGTAATGACCTCAACCTTAATGTTGTGAGCCTCGCCGAATTTATTTCCGATTTCTTCCATGACAAATTGAGCGGATGCCGCTGTGGCGACGCGCAATTTTTTTTCGTCATTACCACCGCATGATATCAGCGCGATGGAGAGAATAAGAGTGCTTAATCCTTGTGCCATTCTGACTCCACTTTGATTGTGCTCAAAGAGACGACTACGATTTTTTTTTGGTAAATAGAAAAGCGAGGTGGGACGTTCCATTGCATTTATTCGTATTTAATGCTTCTGAGATATGCTAAACATCCAAGGAAGCAGATGATCGCCAGAACTGCAAGAAGCATAAAACTGCTAATATCCTTTGCGGTCGCTCCATAGTCCACATTCATTGTGTTGGCACGAATGATATCACCAAGATGAGACAGCGGATTGTACCTGGCAATCATCTCTAACCAATCCGGAAGACCTTTGCTTGGAACTAATGCTGTACTTGTAAATATGATTGGGAGACTAAAAAGGTGTACAAAGGTCGCCATCAGTTCGGACGTCTTAGTCTTAATGGCTATGAATGTCGAGATCGAGGCATAGAAGTAGGTAAATAAAAAGATCGCTGCGACTGAGAATAGCAAACCCATTATGGAAATGGAAATATTTGTGATCCCCATTGCATATCCAATTAAATAGAGAAGAATAACCTGAACCAGAATGCGGCTAAAATCCGCAAATATTTTAAAAAACAGAAAGCTCAATTTAGAAGTCGGGGTAAAATGAAAGCGTCCCCAGAATCCCGTTTGAAAATCTTTGATGAAAAGTATTCCCGACTGCGAGCTCGACTGAATAACGGTCATAGCGCAAACTCCTGGTAGCAGATAGGACAGATAATTTCCTTCAGGGAACTCGAAATGTTTCTCGAATAAAAAACCAAAAATTGTCAACCAAAAAACCGGTTGGATGAATGAAACGACCAAATGAATCGGGCGGTAGTAGAGCTTCTTCCAGGTCCGTTTACAAATCTGATATCCGAGGCTGATTACGCTCACTGTTTAGACCCCTTTCTTTTACCACCACCGGTTCCATCACCACCCCCGCCGATTCGCTGTTTATTTTCTTTTTGATCTGATTCCAGTCCAATGTCGTGTAAGCCAACAATACTTGATTTAAGATCATTACTCGAGGATGATATTTTGAGAATGTCATTTTTATTAGATTCCAAAAAATCCTTGACTTCTGAAACCAATTCCGGCTTATCCGGATAGGAGAGGAGTAAGCGGTTTTGATGAACGGAGGTTTTAATACCACTGCTAAAAGATTGTATATCCTTGCTTAATTCGAGCGAAAAAATCTACCTCCAGCAAATGAAATCCTTTTTCCTCCACTATTTTCCGGGGATTTCCTTTCTCGATCAGTTTTCCCGCTTTTAAAACAGACACTTCTGTCGCGTATCGTTCAGCAATATCCATATCATGTGTGACGCAAATGATGGTCTTCTTCAGATTGACAATAGCAGTCAGAATTCTGGCGCTTGTATAATAGTCCAATCCTGTAAATGGTTCGTCAAGAAGAATGATCTCCGGATCGTGAATTAAACCTAGCGCAATATTTAACTTTTGCCGCTGTCCCCCCGATAAGAATTTAATTCTTTTTTCAAGCAAATCGGCAATGTCGAGTGCATCACACACTACTTCCATTCGCTCTGAAAGCCTTGTTCCGTTCAAACCATGACATGCACCGATAAACTCCAAAATATCGGTGACAGACATTTCAGGGTCAAGACTTTGATCCTGGGGAATGTATCCGATCAAAGATGTTAATTTCTTTTTGTTTTGAACCTCTGATCCCCCGAGAAGAACGGAGCCGCTCGAGGGTGACAGTCCTTGAAGAATGAGATTTAGCATCGTACTCTTTCCACTTCCATTTGCGCCTAAAACAAAGTGGAATCCACCTTTTTCAAAATCCACATTGAAATTATTGAAGACTGAAT
>CAZCAD010000336.1:0-4320 GCA_964496525.1 uncultured Flavobacteriales bacterium
AATTTGGAATTTGCAATTTGAGATTTAGCTTTTAACTCTTGGCTCTTGGCTCTCGACTCTCCACTAGAAATCCTTGTAATCAACAATCGCCTGACGAATACGGTTAGCCCAGTCAACCGTCATATATGGAATAATGATGGAATCACATTCGCATTGGCTAAGCGGAACCATTGTTACGGTTTGGGTGCCTTGTGCTTGAACGATTCGAAAGTAGTACTTATCTCCCCGGTATTTAAAGTTCAATCCGTTATAAGATCGCTTCATTGAAACCGGATCAGAATCGTTAATGCGAATTTTATTATTTCCCACGAATTGAATATGTTTAAACGGTTGAAACTTGAGTGAGTCATAAGACGGGAAACCCATTTTCATGTTGTTTCTAAAAGTATCAAGCTCGAAGCGATGTTTCAGGCTGGCGGGTCGAAATCCATAAGCATCCAGATCCTCAATAATATTCTCGTCCATCGGAATACGCTCGAACATCTTAATAAATATCTTATCTATAAAATACATGCTGAGTATTAAGGTGTCGTTTTGAAAATGAAATTCGGTTGGAGTCGAATTTCCCCTAATATTAAAATAGATCGTATTTCCCTTAATTTTGGTTTTATTTTCTGAAGTTTTAGAATAGGGATAGAAGTAGGTTTTAATCTTGTCATCGCTAATCAACATTTCTCCTTTATTTGGAAGATAAAACGTCTGTCCGTCATAAGAATCTGAATCTTGAAACATTTCTATCCCTCTCCATCCACCTATCAACCTCTCTAATTCATCTGAAGAAACTTGTCCAAACAGTAAGGAGAAACATAGTAAGAAAAGAAGTGTACCGGCTGATTTAATCATTATCATCTATCTTCAAATTTGAAGCCATAAAATTAGTTCATTCATTCGTATCTGAACCAAAAGAAATAAAAAAAAAGGGCCCGATAAACGGACCCTCTTCAATTGTATAATTATAAATCAGAATTATTGCTCTCTCAACAGTTGAACTGTGCCTTGTCCTTTAAATTCGGTTCCATTCGTGGAAACGCCTTTGTAGATGTAGAAGTAAACGCCATCCGAGCAGTCAGAGCCACTTCGATCTGTCCCGTCCCATTCGTCATCTATTCCTTCGAACTCGAAGATTTTAACGCCCCACCGATTAACAATAGTACAACTGAAGTCAACCATCGCTACATTCGGGAAGAAGAAGGTTGAGTTGATACCGTCCGGCCCCGGTGTAAAGATGTTTGGAGTTACCAGGATTGGCTTATCGTAGACGATGATCGTCTGACAAAGAGAATCCTGACATCCGTTCTTGTTCTTTATTTTCAGACAGACCAGGTACTCACCACCTTCATTATAACAAGTATCGTAAACTTCATAAAAGCCGTCTGAATCTGTGTAAAGAATCCAATCTCCATTTGGAGAATCGAAATTCCACCATCCGGACGTATCAGCTATAGGATTCAACGGATTTGCAAAGAAAGTCGATTGATTTGTGAACTCCACACAAAGCTCCGCTGTTCCTTCCCATTGTCCGGTGAATCCGGCAGAAGCCATATCGAAATCAGCATTTGGACTGACTGAGTCTACAACGACTGTTTGACTTAGGGTACATCCATTTCCATCCGTTACGGTCATAATGTATGTTCCCGGGTTTAATCCACCCCAGGTTGTATTGTTCGTTGTCGTTAATTCGTAGTAGTTAAACCATTCATAAGTATAATCCGGTGTTCCACCACTTCCGGCGGCGTAAACCTGACCATTTCCATTTTGATAACCGTAAAGTCGACAATAGGCCGGCTCATATCCAATTTCAGAAAATACAAGAGGTGGCGGTTCTAAAATATCGAAGCTCTCAACATACGAGCATCCATTTTCATCGGTTACTGTTATAGTATAGGTTCCGGCTCCTTCGTTGTACATGGAGTCCAGGTTAAGACCTGATGTACCATTTGACCAGATATAAGTAATCATATCCCAATCTCCGGTGTGATCATTGACTGTGTCAACAGCCACACTTCCTGTTAGGTCGCCACTACATAAAACATGCGATAAATCAAGGTCAAGGCTCATTTGCTCAGGCGCATCGATGTAAATTGAACCGGACAATGAGCAAATGTCATCCGATACATCAAAATAGTACCATCCTTCCGGGAGCGAATTTGCAGTATTTGCGCCACCAACGTTCACGACAGTTCCTGATGCATCAGTAATAATGTAAGTAATAGGACCAGCTCCTCCGCTAATGTTCACTGTAGCCGATCCGTCAGAGAATCCGTAACAGGTAGGATTACTACCGTACCAGGCAATTGCACAGGAGGTGTCAACTATAATCGTAATGCAATCCTCGATATCACATGGTACCGTTCCCACCGAATAACATATAGTCCAGATTCCAACCCCGGCAACAAGTGGATCAAATTCTCCGGTGGTCGCATTTATGCAGGGTCCACAGTCCCCCGACCAGGTTCCACCGGACGGCGTTCCTGTCAGATTCTGTATACCGTCGGTCATATCAAATGGACCGGCCGGCGATACATTGACTATTATCTCGGCGGGTTCGGTAATTATAAAAGTTTCTTCAGAAGTACATCCATTGATATCAGTCACAGTGACTGTATAAGTTCCGGGAGGAAGACCACTCACATCCTCTGTTGTTGCACCCGTTGGAGTCCAATCGAAAGTATAGCCCGGTGTTCCGCCCGAAGGTGTAATGTCAATTGAACCGTCATCCCAACCGTAACAGGTAACATTATTAAATGTACTCGTATGCGTTGGTGAAAGATAGATACTCAGGGTATCAACAATTGTATCAACAAAACACTCATATATAACAATGAGCGTGACTTCATAAACTCCGGCACCGCCGTAGGTGTAAGTCGGGGTTATATCCGTCGAAGTACCGCCGTCACCGAAATCCCAGTTATAGGAAACAACTGTACCACCTGATGTATATGGGGTAAACGCTATCACATTTCCATCGCACTGATCTGATCCTGTACCGGTGATAGACGTAAAAGATAAACTATCACTAATCGAATTTACACGTACACCTGCCGCATAGAAATAGGATTCTGCGTACTTAACCCCGTAAGCGTAGGCTACAAATCCGCATCCAGTTGTAGCAACGGTGTGGGATGCCTCAGCAACGGGTTCAATGGCGTACGAATATGTCGGATCGTAATCAACCACCAGCCATGAACTAATTGGCAGATCGTCCAAGGTTACATCTGCTGTTTCGGCTGTTCTCGTAACAATGGTCACATAGTTATCATCATAACCAGTTGGAGTCAGGAAGGTTGCTGTATCAATGTACATCTGCTCGTTAGAGTTCAATATAACCATAGCCGGATCACCGTTCGTTCCGCAGACCCCTGTTTCCATATTCTGGGTGACATTTGCAGGCTGTGTTGTTTCGATGAAAATCTCCGGACTACTCATTAAAAATTCAATTACGTCACCGGCGAGCAACAATGTTCCGATTGTGGTACCATCCACAATAACGTCACAATCATCTACCAAGGTTGTAACACGCATCACGTTATCATCTTGATCTTCTGTCCTCACAGCAACGAATTCTTTTCCCCAGGATGGAGTTGGATAAGCCGCTTCAAGAAGCGGGTCTGCGTTTTGATTCGTACAGGTTCCTGTCGATTCATAATTCCATCGATGACCATTAAATACGGCAAAAATGTCGGTTCCATTGGTAGCTGTTACCGATGTCCCCGTGAGATCAAGTCCTGCAACTGCCTGGGCTTGCATCAACCAAAATTCATCCGCAACTAAATCAACAATGATTGGAACTCCGGCCGGAGAACCTTCTGAAGTTATGCAAGATGGAGTTACTGCCACTTGAATGGGATTAGGTCCACAAACGATCACAAACTCCGATTCATAAACAGTTCCTCCTTTTAGATTATTATCATAGGTTGTAACCATATAATCAGAACCTAAAGAAGCCGTAGGTAAACAAACTGTTGCTTCAGAACGATATGTGCGTTGCGTATAGGCATAAACAGCCACTGGATCAACTGCCACGACATGGATCGCTCTAGGTACAGGCACCTGTTCTACCCCATTATGGGCATCTAACGATGATATTGGCGCGGTCGTGACTAGACCTGGAGTTACCGCATAGATTCCTGTGGATAATCCGGCTACAAATACTTCAGCTGTAGTTGTGAAACGTGAAGATATGTGTATTTCGAAAGTTGCTGCCGTGGCATCATAAACTTCCGGATATGCAACCCAGAAATCGATTCCTTCATGTGTTAGTGATTGTGCTTTAGCACTATTGATTGTGGCAGCACAGAATATAACGGTTAGTAAACTAAC
>CAZCAD010000337.1:0-4301 GCA_964496525.1 uncultured Flavobacteriales bacterium
ATCTCCAGCCTACATCATAGGCCTCAATCACATTAATTCCTCTTCGAAATACAATAAGATCCCCGTCTCCAAATAGGAGATATCCCATTATGTAAGTCATTATTGCGGCAAAAAGAAGCAGTGCTATCGTATATATAGCACCGGCTATCCACTTGGCCATGAATATTTGACCGCGGCTATAGGGACGCTGAACCAATAACCGCAGTGATCCCTTGCTGGCTTCACCCGAAATCATGTCTCCGGTAACCAAACAGACCAAAATTGGAACATGAATTATCAAGGTGGTCATCAACATGTATGTCACAAAGTTGACTGTAATAATCTCTCCTTCGAACCGAAAGACCGATTTCAAATTTTGAATTCCCAGACCGATGATCGCTTCACCTTCAGCCGCCAGTGCAAACTGAAAGGCGAGAATAATAAACAAGATCGTTCCGAAGCCGATATACGTTCGAGGCCGCTTCATAATCTTGAATAATTCTACTGCCAGTAACCGTCTCACTTTGTTAGATTTATAAAATATTCTTCCAATGTTCTCAATTGCTTCAGCTCGTAAATATGGATTCCACTCTGCTGAATTTTATCCAAAAGTTCAGGGATTTCATTTTCTGCCAGATTAACCCTAACCTTTGTCCCAACTTGCTTCGGTTGCAAGCCAATTTCTTCTAACAGCTTCGCGAGCTTCTCCGCTTCTCCAGTTTTTAATTCAATTTTGAGATCGTCGCTCGCCATTAATTCATGAACACCACCTTCGGTAATTTTTTCCCCATGATCGATAATCAGCATCCGATTCGCGACCAGCTCAATTTCTGCCAGAATGTGTGATGAAATAATGACCGTGATGCTCATCTCGCGGCTAATGTGCTTGATTAAATCACGCATATCAGCTTGTCCCTGGGGGTCAAGCCCATTCGACGGTTCGTCGAGAATAACCAGTTCGGGCTTATGCATTAAAGCTTGTGCAATGCCAAGACGCTGTTTCATTCCCTGAGAATAGGACTTTACACGACTATCCCTGCGATCCCACAATTTGACTTCTTCCAAAACTTCCTGAATTCGAGCCGATCTGTTTTCAACTTTTGAAAGTTTGGCAAAAAGATTCAAATTATTCCAGGCCGATAAATTTTCATAAAAATCAGGTCGCTCGATCAGCGCACCTATATTTTGTAGATATCTGCGTCCGGTCTTACCAATCTTTTGACCTTTGAATATCATTTCGCCGGATGTGGGATAGATTAAGCCCAACACCATTCGGAGCGTTGTGCTTTTTCCGGCGCCATTTGGACCTAAAAAACCATAAACGTCACCCCGATCGATGTGGAAGCTCAAATCCTTAACGGCCTGAAAATCTTTGAAAAATTTATTGAGGTTATTTATTTCTAGTAGTGCCACAACTTATGCTCTAAACCAAAGATAAGCGTCTGTGCAGAATATTATACTGGAATTTCAATCAATGGGGGATTAAGCCCACCGAAACGATTGATTTCATCAAAATTAGGGGTGAGCCGGATTAACAGATATAGTAGATATTAATCAGCATCATAGTATTTGTCCTCCAATGAAGCCAGCCTTCGGTCATTAGATCCCCTTCCCGACATGGACCTTCAATTACCTCTACTTTTAACCAATCCCCTTTCATCTCAACCACAACAATACTATTACCCCACTCTTCTGAACCGCTCACTGCTTTTGCATCCTCTGAAGGACTCTCTCTAATCGGGTTGACTTCATGAACTGTGCTCAACGACAATGGGATATCAATTAGAAAAGTTTCCCAATCATAGTACTTTCCATTTTCGGCCTTAATCCCATAATTCTTTTCATCATTGTAACGAATGAGATACATTTTTTCTTCAGTATAATGTTTGATACATATCGCATGCATGATGTCAAACTCCGGATAAAAGTTAAATAAATCCCAATCAGCGTCTATATCTATTTCGCCATTTTTATCGGGTGTCACCGGCATAATTTTTTCAGGATACATAATAAATGGCGGACTTCCTTTTTGGGCTATGGGATACAGGTCGATACTTCCTAAACTATGAGGATCAAAAACGATTATTCCGGTGCCATATCTTCGTTCAAAGGGACTTAAGATGGACGAAGCGCGTTGAAAAATCTTTGTTTCCGCAAGGGTTGCGGACTGATGCCGACGATCAACCTCTATCCTATTGTCATCAATAATTCGATACGATATGCTATTACCAACCGCGACGGCAGTGTCATAGAGAATCATGTCATTGTCTACATGATAGATAACCCAAAGACTGTCAAAAATGTAATGGCCGTTTTCATTTTTATAAACGCTCATTCGTCGCAACTCTTTTCCTTCATCCGATAAATAAACCCATCCCTCTTCTTCACCGGCTAAATAATCCAGCTTTTCAATATCCTCCTCGGTGAAGTCAAAAAGGGAAATAGCTTTTGTAGAATCAGGATTTTGATAGTCAGCATCCTGACTTTCCCCGCCACAACCTATTAATGTCGAAATAGGAATAATGAAAAAAAGTGCGCCTTGGATTGATTTCATCATCGCCATTCTTCTTTAACAGATTGAAATTCCTGATCTTTTGCAAGTAGAGACCGTCGCATACCGCACGCCCAGGACAAATATGGATTCATGACAATTCCTTCTCGAACAAATGAAAAATCCATATACTCGAAAGGCTCAAATAATTCCCCACAGGTGCTGCCCTGTTCTATATTCACCCGAACATCCTTTAAAAGCGCCGCTGAGTCCTCGGCCGTATTAAGCACGAAAACATCTTCCAATCTTAAGACATTTCCTCTTTCAATATCATAATTAAATGTGTACCATGAATAATTATGATGATTTCCCCCCTCGGTATAAGAGTCAACCACATAACACATGCTTATTACATCATTATTCATAAAAAACTCGAAGGGACCAAGCTCATAAGTATATAATGGAGCCATGACATCTTCAGGATCATTTGAATCTACGTAGTCTGCATCACTTTCAATATTCAATGCAATGGTATTGAGCATTAGTCGGTTAAAATTCTTTTTTCGAGGGTCAGTACTTTGTAAATAATAGGCCCGATACTCAGCTTTTTTATTTGCCTTTTTGATTAAGAGGGTATCGAAATGAAACTCTTCGGGCAGTGATTGATCAAAATCAAAATGGTAGTCTGTATTATCCCCTTTTGAATTAACCTCAAATTGTCTAAAAGGCCGAATCTTGAATTTGCTTTCGGAATCTTCTGATTGATCCATGTTCATCCCATTTTCTTTATTATTAGTTTGTTCGGAGGAACAACCGAAAATAATTACAAGAGCTACGATGAATAAGAAATATTTGGAAATCTGCACTTTCAATTTTCAACTAATTTATTGACAAAATCCAATTTTATTGAAAAAAAAGCCGGCAGATCCAATTCTCTTAGGACTGCCGGCAAACTAAGAACCAAAAAGTCGTTTATATCTTAGCCACTAATTCTACCTCTTTCCCTTCGGAGGAGGATGAAACTTCGTGAGCTAAATTACCACTGCCGTAGATTTTTCCTTCGCGAAGGACATTGGTTTTTTTTCAAACCATCATCTACCGAGCAATGTATAGAACTTCCCGGTGACACAGCTTTGACTCTCACATCAGAGCTGTATTTATTGTGCAAAAAAAAACCTTAAACGACCGCCGTTCAAAGCGTTCGACCAACCATCAGCCTATCAAATAATGAAAGGACAAGGATTGTTACAACCGTTTTTCGCATGCTTTTCAAAGGGTTGAACGATTAAAGCAGTATGAATATAGGAATATCTAATCGGTTATATGCGTCATATTTTTCATTAATCGACCAGTTAATAAATTTATCCCACGAATTAATTTCACTTATATCAGGTTATATCGATTTTTTTGATACATTCATCGATATGATTGAGTACTTCATAAAACGTGGAAACCACATCAAAGGCCCGTATTTACTGGATGATCTGAAGAATTTAAAGGTCGATAGACATACTTACATACGGATGGACGAAGACCCTGAATGGCAGTTATTGAGCGAGAGTGATGACCTTAAGTTCTTACTTCAAATTCAGGGTAAATATGCCGAAGATTACGACGAACCAACACATCCAAGCGATAACGTTCAAGGCGCTGCGCAAAACAAGAGTCGAATTGTTCTGATTGCTACAATTGTTCTCCTAATTTTTGGAGCGATGGCGGTCTTTTTTGCGCTTGGTTTTAGCCCTGATTAAGAATGTAGGTGTCTACATTTAGGATATAGGGGATTTTTATGCCTTTGATAAATGTTTGGTCTTTGATAGAATTTAATTTG
>CAZCAD010000338.1:0-4294 GCA_964496525.1 uncultured Flavobacteriales bacterium
ATCAATCTACAGAACAT
Source organism: uncultured Flavobacteriales bacterium (assembly GCA_964496525.1). GTDB lineage: Bacteria > Bacteroidota > Bacteroidia > Flavobacteriales_D > Crocinitomicaceae > JAKSBJ01. The sequence goes on from CAZCAD010000338.1 coordinate 18, forward strand.
AAACAACTTACGTTCTGGTATCATTGCGGAGAATCATTTAAATTTTTTAACTAATTACTCTTTCAAACAGCGCAGCATCGACTGAAAGTTCACTAAGAATTATTTGAAGCAGAATCTTTGTTAAAAATTTGTTAAAGTCACATTTCCAAGCCACTTCGAAGCCAAACAATCGTTAATTTTAAGGTGAAAGCAACAAGCATGAAATTTCTGGGATTTTCTTATTTATTCCTTTTTTCAATTGGAATTTCAATTGCAGCCGATTTTGATGTTCAACGCCAAATGGCAATCGATTTGATTGAAACGGATCAAATTGTTTGGACAGATTTTGAATCTGCAGTGGAGGCCAATGAGGATGATAAGAAGCCCTTTTTCATAGACATGTACACCGACTGGTGCGGATATTGCCGTAAGATGAATGCTTCTACATTCAGAGATGAGAAAGTAGTCGAATTCCTCAGTAAAAACTTCCACACGGTTAAAATGAATCCTGAGAAAGTGGCGGCGATCGCTTACAAAGGAAACCTCTATGAAAGAAAGACCTATGGCAAAAAACAGTACAATGAACTGGCTGTAAATATGCTAAGCGGTAAAATGAGCTTTCCAACATTCGTTATTTTATCGAAGAAAGAAGTGAGGTTGGGAACAATTCCGGGCTATCAGGCTCCGGTTGTTTTGATCTCGAAAGTGAAGGCGATTGCAAAAATAAAGTAGCGATAGATAACAATTGATTAGGAAGAAGGCTGTTTCGTTTTATCGAGACAGTCTTTTTCTTTTTTAAGAACGTCTGGTCATATTCATTATCTTCGCCGCCCTAATTCGTTCTTATGAAGGCAACGTTTAAAGAGAAACTCAGATATCGTTTTGAAAAATATTTGAATAAAGGAGGTTTTTCGATTTTCGTTAGTCTGTTTGTTCTCTTTATTGCCCTCTTTTTACTGATCGTTTTTATCCGTTGGATGATGCTCCTTATTTGGCCGGATCTTGCCGGTTCAGGTGGTTTCTTTGATGGTGCCTGGTTGACCTGGCTTCAAATGACTGATCCCGGAAATATGCTCGAGGATACGGATTCAGGGATTTGGTTAAAAATTGTAACCGTTCTTGCCGGGGTATTCGGAGTCATTCTACTTTCCATTCTAATTGCTTTTATCACTACATCTCTTGAGAAGGTCTTTTATAATTTCAGAAAGGGCAGAGGAAAGGTCATTGAAGAGGATCACACCATAATTTTAGGCTGGAACGAGAGAGTTGTTGATATCATCCGTGAATTAGTTTTAGCCAATGAAAGTGAGAAGGATGCAGCAGTGGTCATCCTGGCTGATCATGATAAGGAGGTGATGGATGATATGGTCTCAAAGCGCCTTCTCAATAAAGGGACAAGCCGGGTCATTACAACAACAGGTGACTTTGCCAATATCAATGAATTGAACAGGATAGGTATATCACAGTCGCGTTCAGTTATTTTGTTAGCCAGTTGTACCGAAAGTGCTTCAGAGGAGGATAAAAGTTCATCTGACGTTCAATCCATTAAGGCAATTATGGCAATTATCGCTTGTCAGGACGGTAAAAATCAAATCCCGATTATCGCTGAAATATTTAGTGATGAAAAACGAGAACTGATAGGCTATTTCGAGGATAATAATATCATCGCTTTGGATAGCTGGAACATTATGGGAAAATTGCTGGTTCAAACCTCTCTTACCAGCGGACTTGAAATGGTGTATGCCGAGATTCTATCTTTCGACGGCGGAGAGGTCTATTTCTACAAAAATGAATGGCGGGGATTGAATTTTGGAGAATTACCTTATTATTTTAAGGATGGAATTCCCCTGGGTGTGTACAATCAGGAAGATGGATTGACATTGCGCCCCGGAAAGGACTATGGGATGAAGACAAGTGACCACATTGTTATTCTTGCGGAGGATGATTCAACAATCAATTTTGAGGCAAATAAAATTTATGAACCAAGCGAAATTAGTTTTATTGATAATAAACTGGACCAGAAACAAAAGAGAGTTCTGATTCTTGGTTGGCATTCAGTCGCGGAAATTTTCATTTCAGAGGCGTACGATTATCTGAAAGCAGGGTCTGACTTTAATATTGTCATTAATGAACCATCTGTCTTGTTGGAGAATAGAGTAGGAAAGCTAAAAAAAATGTATCCTGATTTTGAGATCAACCTGACAAACTCCAGTCCGCTTAGATATGAAAACTTAAAGGAATTGGAGCCATTTAGCTTTGATAATATTATTATTCTCTCGCAGAATGTGGATGAAAAAAATCCCGACAAAATTGATTCCGATACCTTGATTATTTTACTCTTGCTAAGAAACATCAAACCCGAATCAACAGAAAAAGAGACGAAGATTATCACCCAGATTCTAAATTCCGAAAATCAGGAAATTATTACTCAAACCGATGTGGACGATTTTATCATCAGTAACAAATTGATTACGATGATTCTTGCTCAACTGAGCGAACAGCCTTTAATTAAAAAATTCTACGACGATATCTTTTCTGAGGATGGCAGTGAGATTTATGTAAAACCCATTGATTTGTACACGGATAGCTTCCCTTTGAAAACAAACTTCGGAGATTTGATCAAGTTGGTGGATCAAAGAGACGAGGTTTGTTTGGGCATTCGGATAGCTGCTTTAAGTAAAGATTCGGACAAAAACTTTGGGGTTACGTTGAACCTCCCAAAAGATAAGGAAATTGAATTGACAGCGAGCGACTTCCTGGTTGTCTTATCCGAAGATGAATTGTAATTGAATTGTAAGATTTTAGGGCAGTACGGTCAGTTGAACTAGCCGTGTGGGCAAAATTCAAAATAAATCCGCTCCGTAGTTAAATAGAAAGGAAAATATCGGTTATATTAGAAGGCGATAGTTTTTCCTAAACCTTACTAATAAAATGAGCGAAGTAGCAAAAATCGAACTGGATGGTCAAACCTATGAAGTACCTGTAATAACAGGAACAGAGAATGAAAAAGCTCTGGATATTTCCAAGTTGCGGGGAGAGACAGGGTACATTACTATTGACAGAGGGTTTAAGAACACCGGTTCTTGCACCAGCGCAATTACATTTTTGGATGGGGAAAAAGGGATTTTACGCTATCGCGGATATCCGATAGAGCAATTGGCCGAGCAAGCCTCGTTTCTTGAGGTAGTTTATTTGATACTTTATGGAGAATTGCCGACAAGAGAGGAGTTGACAGGGTTTGAAGACGAAATATCAAGCCATACCCTGGTTCATGAGGATATGAAACGCTTTTTTGAAGCTTACCCTGCTCAGGCACATCCTATGGGCATCTTGGCTTCGATGATTTGCTCCATGTCTACTTTTTATCCTGAATCTCAGGATCCGAATCGATCCGAAGAAGAATTTCAGTTAACGATTAAACGATTGATCGCAAAACTGCCAACCCTGGCGGCCATGGTTTATAAAAATGCTGTGAGACATCCTTTCATGTACCCAAAAAACGATTTGGCTTACATTGAAAACTTTATGTACATGACTTGGGGTATGCCTTCTGAAGAATACGAAGCTGACCCGGTGATATCGGCGGCTTTAAATAAACTGTTGATTTTACATGCAGATCATGAGCAAAACTGTTCGGCCTCGACTGTTAGGTTTGTTGGATCATCTCAGGCAAACCTATATGCTTCTATTTCTGCCGGCATGTCAGCTCTTTGGGGTCCGCTGCACGGCGGAGCTAACCAAGCGGTTATTGAAATGCTTGAAGCGATTATAGAAGATGGCGGTGATTTAGATAAGTGGATTGCCAAGGCCAAGGATAAAGATGACCCATTCCGCCTAATGGGTTTCGGGCATAGAGTTTACAAAAACTTTGATCCACGGGCGATAATCATTAAAAAAGCTTGTGAGGATGTGTTGGACAAGCTTGGCGTTGAAGATCCTGCACTTGATATCGCTAAAAAATTAGCGGAGGTTGCGCTAAGCGATCCATATTTTGTTGAGAGAGCATTGTATCCTAATGTTGACTTTTATTCAGGAATTATCTACCGCGCTATCGGAATTCCAACCGAAATGTTTACCGTGATGTTTGCCTTGGGCCGATTGCCGGGCTGGATCGCTCAATGGAAAGAAATGCTGGATTCGTCAGAGCCAATTGGTCGCCCCCGTCAGATATATACCGGCGAAAATGAAAGAAAATATGTGCCTATTGGTGCACGTTAAGGTTTGTCGTTTGACTACTTAGTGCTTTAATCAGTAGAATTCCTCGAGGCTCTGCCTCGGGGTGTGGAGGAAAGTTTGAA
>CAZCAD010000339.1:0-4283 GCA_964496525.1 uncultured Flavobacteriales bacterium
CCTAAACTAGCAGACCGTAAGCAATTTACGTTGACGAGCTAAGTATGTAATCCAATACTTTTATATACGGCATGAGTTTTAGTGAGTTGTTGTCATATTTTGGGGAACACAAACAATAAAGTCCGCAGTTCCCTCATGTTTTTGTTTGAGCTTGTAAATATTATCCTGTGAGATTGTGGTAATCGTAAGAATTTTATCCGCTTCGACCTCCTTTTTTAAATAATGAACAATGCCTTGATAATTGTCTGAGTGATATGCTCCGTTATAATGTAGAAATACAGAAGAAGTGGTGCTATATTTGATTATGAAATGAGCCATAGTTGCGTCTTTTAATGCTTGGGCTCTCGCCATGTTTCCACTACCATGACCCTCCATTCCCTGCATTAAATCGCGGTAGCATTTAATGGTAGAATCAAACTTAAATTTTTCGAGTGGAGCGATGTAAGCCTTTGCCTGATCGGATAATCCGTCAAGTGACTTAATTCCTTTTTTATAGACCATGTTTGCGTAACGTCGAGGAATATTGCTGGCTATAAAACCAATTTTGTTTTGTTTCGCAAATTCAACTAACGGCTTATAATCCGTATTGTAGTTTGGCCAGAGTCGGACTTCCTCCTGAAAGTTTTTTGATGATATCAAACCATCCAAATATTCATCCAAAATAAATTGATTGTCGGCCTCGAACATTTCAGCTCCCAGGACTAAATCATTTTTATACATAGCGTACATCTCCCTGGTCAGTTCAAATTGAAGCCAGTGGGAGATTGGGTTGTCATGATATTCGCCAAAGAAAACGAAGTTTTTATTGGCAGTTGCTTTGACCAATTTTTTAAAACTCGATTTCTTGCCTTTTACGTCATAAATAATAAAGGCATCTTTTTGTGCAGCTAAACCGAAAGTTGAAATACAAAAGACAACAAGGCTGAGAATAATTTTTTTCATGCTTATAAAAATACAGCTTTTTATTCGAAGAATCGAAAGAGATGAAAGATGCGATCATTGGAGAATGTGAGGAAAACAAAAAAGGGAAAAATGATCCAAAGTGACACTAATCTCCATAGATTAAAACGAAGCGTTGGTCGCTTAAAAAGTACGAGTAGAGTTGGGACGAGAAGAATAATATGAATAAAAGGAAATGCTCCGTACATTGAATCAGATGCGCGGAATGTCTCCAGTTCAAATTCTTCAAAATCGGCAAAGCCCCTCATCTTGGAAGAATGATTTAATCCGGCCCATTTATTTTCGTCTGAAACAATGATTGAGATTGATTTCAGATCGTGAAAGAGATAGCTGTAATTGCCTCGAATGGGGGAGTAACCCGTACCACCCCAAAAATCACTTCCCCAGAAATCAAGGTTACTGATATAAAATCGTTCTCCTTCATTTTCGGCTACTATTGAATGATTAACCTGATTAATGAAGATCGCATTTTGAGGAACAGTTCGACGCTCACTGATGGTAAATACATCTACGCAAAGAAGGACTGTGAATAGGAGGCTATAGGAGGCGGCGACTCTGAAAAATGTCCATTTCCACCCAAAGGCGACATTTTTATAGTAGATCTCATCTTTGATTATTTCCTCGGCCTGCTGTCTTTCCCATCGTTCCTTTGCAGCCTGCACTTTTTCCTTGATAATATCTTCTTTGGTCCTGGCTCGTGAAGTGAATATTCGCGCTTTTCTCTGACCGGTTAGAACTTCGTAAGCTTCAATAACTTCGACGAAGCGCTGATGAGCTTCCGGCCTTGAATTTCGATCCGGATGATACTTCAAAGCCATTTGTCGGTATGCCTTCTTTATCGCAACCGGGTCATCGGTAGGTTCAATTCCTAATGCTCGAAAATATTTCCGTAAATGATTCAAAGCCAAATTTCTGTAATCTAAAAGAGAAGGCTGATTTTCTCGAAATACACAGGATCTCTGACCTCTTCTCGCTCTTTTTCAATTTTAACTTTTTCGGCAGCCTTTTTCATTCGCCCCCATGGAGATTCCATATTCATGGCCTTAATTTAACGAATTGTGCACACAAAGAACTCCAACCTTCAAGGTCGGGGTTCATATTAATTGAGAAAAATTTTCTTATTTCTTCACTTCGTCAACTACTGCTTTAAATGCATCGGGATGATTCATGGCCAAATCAGCCAGTACCTTTCTATTAAGTTTTAATCCCTTCGCATTTACATGACCCATGAATTGAGAGTAACTCATTCCATGTTGACGGGCTCTGGCGTTTATTCGCTGAATCCAAAGTGATCTGAATGTTCTTTTCTTTTGTTTTCTACCGATGTAAGCGTAGACTAATCCTTTTTCTACTGCATTTTTGGCAACTGTCCAAACGTTTTTTCTTCTTCCGAAGTAACCTTTGGCCAGTTTCATTGTTTTTTTTCTGCGGGCTCTGGCGGCCACTACGTTTACCGATCTGGGCATAACTTTTAATTTTTTTGGTAATTAGTGCTCAGTTTTGGGCTTCGAAGGTTTGTCCGTAGAGGCTCGCTGAATCTTAGGTACTAATTACCCGGTTTATAATTTAACCCTAATCTCCCCCTGATAGTTATCGGGGCCATTGGGATTGATTAGATATTTAATTGTCTTTTGACATTGGGAACATCTGATTTATCAACCAGCGTCGCTTTCGTTAATCTCGCTTTTCTCTTTTTTGACTTCTTGGTCAAAATGTGGCTTTTGAAAGCATGCTTTCTTTTGAGTTTACCACTTCCGGTTACTTTGAATCGCTTCTTAGCACTGGATTTTGTTTTCACTTTAGGCATCTTCTTTCCCTTTCTTTGACCGCCCTATCCGCCCCTGCCTACCGGCAGGCAGGTGAGGCGGAGTAGGCGATTTTTCTCTATTAATTACTTTTTCCTCGGATTGATCATCATGATCATCTTCTTTCCTTCTAATTTTGGCATTTGTTCGAGCGTTCCGAAATCTTCCAGTTCCTGTGCGAACTTCAACAGCAGAATTTCTCCTCTGTCCTTGAAAACGATCGAACGTCCTTTAAAAAACACATACGCCTTAACCTTGGCTCCATCACTCAAGAATGATTTGGCATGCTTTAGCTTAAAGTTAAAATCATGCTCTTCTGTATTCGGTCCCATTCTTATCTCCTTGATAACTACCTTAGTTTGCTTGGATTTAAGTTCTTTTTGTCTCTTTTTTTGTTCAAAAAGGAATTTCTTATAGTCAACAATTTTGCAAACAGGTGGATTGGCATTTGGTGAAATTTCAACTAAATCTAAATCCGCCTCTTCCGCTTTTTGAAGAGCGGCCTGGATCTTCATGATTTCCGCACCATTGTCGGAAACTACCCTTACTTCTTCAGCTGTAATCTTTTCATTTGTTTTATGGGCGTCTTCTCTTCTTCTGAAGTTACGGCGATTACTATGTCTCTTTTTTATTGCTATGGCTCTGTCCTCCTTTTTTGTGATTAATTCAATTCTTTATCTATTTCTTTTTCAATCAATTTTGCAAAATCTTCCATTTTCATCAGTCCAATATCTCCTTCACCTTGCTTTCGAACTGAAACTTGGTTGCTTTCAGCTTCCTTCTCGCCAACGATCAACATGAAAGGAATTTTGTTCACTTCGTTATCGCGAATCTTCTTGCCAACCTTCTCATTCCTGTCATCAACGAACCCGCGAATATCGTAATTTTTTAGATAATCCAGCACTTTATCGGCGTATTCATTATATTTTTCAGAGATGGGTAAAATGCTGATTTGGTCTGTTGTGAGCCACAATGGAAACTTACCTGCACAATGTTCGATTAAGACCGCAATGAAGCGTTCCATCGAGCCAAAAGGCGCTCTGTGTATCATTACCGGTCTGTGACGTTGATTATCTGCACCCACATACTCTAATTCAAATCGTTCAGGCAGGTTATAATCAACTTGGATGGTTCCCAACTGCCATTCTCGATTTAACGCATCTCTGACCATGAAATCGAGCTTAGGGCCATAAAAGGCAGCCTCTCCGTATTCAATTACATAATCCAGCTCTTTTTCCTGGGTCGCTTCGAGTATAGATTGTTCTGCCGTATCCCAATTTTCATCACCTCCTATGTATTTATCCGGATCATTTTTATCTCGTAGTGAAACCTGAACCCGAAAGTTTTCAAATTTCAAAGTTTTGAAGATGTATAAGACCAGATCAATTACATTTTTGAATTCGTCCTTTACCTGCTCGGGCGTACAAAAAATATGGGCATCGTCTTGAGTAAAACTGCGAACTCGTGTTAAACCGTGTAGCTCGCCGCTTTGTTCATAGCGATAGACAGTACCAAATT
>CAZCAD010000340.1:0-4271 GCA_964496525.1 uncultured Flavobacteriales bacterium
AGGTAATTGAAAAAAAATCAAGTTTTATTTGTTTTTACCATAGAATACAGGCAGGTCAAAAACGCCTTGTTCTGCAAGAGAATAATTCATTTTCACATTTTACTAATCAACTTTAAACAACTTCTATGAAAAATCAGCGGTACTTTCTTCACCTGGCCTACAAAGGAACAAATTTTTTTGGATGGCAAATTCAGGCTAAGCACCAGAGCGTTCAGGCTGTTATTGAAAGTGCATTGGCCAGCGTACATAGTAATCGAGAAATTGCGGTTACCGGCTGTGGAAGAACGGATACAGGAGTTCATGCGAGCAATTTTTACGCGCACTTTGATTCAGATCTTGACATTGAGAAAGACCATTTTATTTATAAACTGAATAGTCTGGTCGGTGACGACATTGTAATAAAAGACCTCATTCCTGTTGATCCGAAAGCACATGCGCGATTTGATGCTACGGCCAGAACTTATCATTATTTTATCCATCAAAAAAAGGATCCATTTGCTCAGGAAACGTCTTGGTTTAACAAGCAGGAGCTGGCTCTCGACAAAATGAACAAGGCCTGCTTAATACTTCAAAATCATACCGATTTCCAGTGCTTTTCAAAGGTGAATACGGAAATGAATAACTTCAACTGCGAAATCGGGCATGCCCGTTGGATTCAGTCTGAAAAAGGAATCATATTTAGGATAACAGCGAATCGATTTTTGCGCAACATGGTTAGAGCAATTGTCGGTACAATGATCGAGATTGGCCTCGAGAAAATCGAAGTGAATGAACTGACAAAAATTCTCGAATCCAAGGACCGTTCAATGGCCGGTGAATCTGTTCCTGCTCAAGGATTGTTTTTGGCAGATGTTCGGTATCCGTACCTCAAATCTGAAGGAAGTAGATTGATGTAATATTCAGCAAACTCTGACCCTCACGCCCAGTCTAAGTTTATTTTATTGAGTAGTTTTGTTAAGCAAATGAGCAAGGTTTTTCCCATAGTGGCATACGGTTCTCCTATCCTTAAAAAAGAGGCGGAAGAAATTGATGAGAACTTCGAAAACCTACAGGATTTGATTACCGCTATGTTTGACACAATGTATGAAGCAAACGGAGTAGGTTTAGCAGCTCCTCAAATTGATAAATCGATCCGGCTTTTTGTGATCGATGCCGCGCCTTTTGCGGTGGTCGAAGAAGGTGAAGAACCGGATCCGCTGGCGGAGGGTCTGGAGGGCCTGAAGAAAGTTTTTATTAATCCGATAATGGAGTCTGAAGATGGAGAAGAATGGCTGTTCAAAGAAGGTTGTCTGAGCATTCCGCTCATTCGAGAAGAAGTGATGCGGAAACCCAAAATTAAGATCTCTTATTACGATGAAAATTGGGATTTTCAAGAGGACGAATATGAAGGTTATGCGGCCAGAATTATTCAACATGAATATGATCACGTTGACGGAATTCTCTTTACAGACCATTTGAGTCCATTGAAAAGAAGAATACTTAAAAAGAAATTGGTCGAAATTTCTAAAGGAGAGGTAGAAGTCGCCTACAAAATGAAATTTCCTCAAACAAAAAAACGAAAAAAATAATATGAAAACGTCTGTAAAATTCGCCTATCTGCTTATTTCCATTCTCTGTTTCCTATTCGTTTCCTGCGGAGAAAGTGAAGAAGAAACTGAAACGGTTGAAGAAACACCTTCTTACAGGGCTGATCCACTTCAGTTCAGAAAAGACTTATCGGAACTTGAGGCGCGTCTTGAATCAAATATAGTTGCACCCGAAGAGAAGGATTTGAAAGAAGCAATTACCATGTTTCAGGATTTTGCCGGTATATTTCCTGATGACCCTGAATCACCGGATTATTTGTTGAAAGCCTCAGATTTCTCGCTGTCGCTGAATATGCCTGAAAAAAGCGTGAAAATTCTCAATAGGATAATCGATGAATACCCCAATTACGATCGTATGGAAGATGTGATGTTTAATAAGGCCAGTCATCTTGATTTCGAAATGCGAGATACCAGCAGGGCGAAGGAGGCTTATAAAGAATTCATTTCTAAATATCCTGATTCTGATCTGAGAGATGATGCTGAAAGCCGAATCGAAAACATTCGTTATTCCCTGGAGGAGTTGGCCGATAAGTTTATTAAGGAAATGGAAGAAGGTCAGGCTGATCCACAGTAAAGCACTATTTAACTAAATCAAAAAATACGCAGAGTATTGTTCATATCTTAGCCGACCTCAGGATGGATCAAATCCTGATATACTCGATTTTTAGTGCAAATTTTCCTGACATACGATTACGAACTTTTTTTTGGTGAACCATGCGGTTCTGTTCAAAAATGCATTCTTGAACCAAGCGCTCTTTTATTAAAAATTGCTGAACGAACAGGAGCAAAATTTACATTTTTTATTGATGTCGGATATCTTAAACAATTAGAGAAGTATAGTCATCAATATGAGCTTGTTAGGAGTGAGCACGATCTTTTAAAAGCGCAAGTTCAAGAATTGGTTTCTCAGGGACACGATTGTCAATTACACATTCATCCACATTGGGAAGATTGCTCACACGATGGAAGTAAATGGATTATGGTTACTGACCGATATAAGTTGGATGATTTTTCGGATGCGGAGATTGATAGGATTATAGTCGAATATCACGAGATATTGTCGTCTTGGACAGGAAAACCGGTACATTCCTATCGAGCAGGCGGATGGTGCCTGCAGCCTTTTGATCGCGTTCAAAAGGCGTTTTCAAAAATTGGAATTACACACGATTCAACGGTTTTTCCCGGCGGAAAATGCACTTCCGGAAATTATTATTATGATTTTACTTCCGTTCCGGATAAATCCAAATGGAAATTCAGCTCGGACCTCTGCGTCGAAGATTCTGAAGGCAGTTTTTCGGAGTACCCCATTGGAAGCCATACATATTCAGCCCTATTTTTCTGGAGGCTGTTTATATTAGGAAGACTGAAACCAAAAATGCACAAACCAATTGGCGACGGATATCCAATGTCCTCACCGGGACTGAGAAAAAAGATGCTCTCGACCGGAATGAGGCTGTCAGCGTCATCAGATGGCTACTTCGTCACCAAACTTCAAAACCTGCTAAAACGGAATCAAAATAATGCCTTCGAAGAATTAGTCATCTTGGGACATCCAAAAGCCTGTACACATTTTGCCTTAGAAAAGTTGGAGAATTTTATTCAGAAGAATAAGGAAGAGCATCAGTTTATTACATTTAGCGATCTTGCGAAAAATGAAACTTCTTAAAAGAGAAGATATTGACGCAGAGATTTGGGATCAGCGGATCAGAGAATCTGCCATCGAGAATATTTTTTGCTACTCATGGTATTTGGATGCCGTGTCGGAAAATTGGATGGCGGTAATTACAGACAACTATCAAACCGTCGTCCCTGTCCCATTCACTTCCAAACTTGGAGTGAAACAGTTTTATCAAGCACCTTTCAGCAGAGAATATGACATTTTTGGAGACGAATTCAATTGGTCAGAGTTGGCCGCTTTCCTCAAAGATGATTTCAAAGGCATGCAATTCCGAAATAGAGAAGAAGATCTCTTTGCTAATGCAGAAATCCGAATACATCAATATTTAAAATTAGATGAAAATTTTTCCGAACGTTATAAAACCAATGCGAGAAGGATTCTAAAGAAAGCCGGCACACTTTACTCCATCGGGCGGAGCTCGGACTTTCAAGAACTGATCGAACTTTTTGAGCGAACAACTGCCCACAAAATCGATTCAATTTCTGAAGAGGATATTGTCAACCTAAATTCTTTGATGAATACCGCCATTGATTCAGGGCAGGGTGAATTATTTTGCGCTCGTCAAGATGAGAAAACCGTAGCCGCAGCCTTCTTTTTGAAGGATAAAAAACGAATCACCTATTTAAAAGGATCGGCTGAAGATGAGGCTAAGAAAAATGGAGCAATGTACGTGATGATGGATCACGTCTTTCGTATTTATCAAAGCAAGTTCGAAACATTTGATTTCGGCGGATCGGACATAGAAAACGTATCCAATTTCTACAAAAAATTTGGTGCTGTGGACAGGAGGTATTATAATTACCAAATTGATCATTTGCCGATCTGGTTCAAAACGTTGAAAAAGTTGAAGTCTTAAGGGGACCTCTAATAACTCCTTCGCATCAAGATTTTCAGAGTTTTTTATAGACAATGAAAATTTTTGACGCACTATCGGGATAATGCCAGAAAATTTGAAGAAGTATATGGAAAACTCTGAAAACCGTACAGGAACCAATGTAATAAACAAT
>CAZCAD010000341.1:0-4195 GCA_964496525.1 uncultured Flavobacteriales bacterium
AAACACTAGTGCCGTATCAGAATTTTTTTCGTGTATTGATCGGATGATCCACTGACTCGAACGAAATACGCTCCGTCAATGAAATTACCTACGTCAATCTCTTCCTTATAGGAATTCGCGGTGGATATATACACTGTCTGTCCAAGCAGATTAATAATTTCTATTTGTGATCCTTCCTGCACACCAGATATAATGATTTGCTCATTTGCCGGGTTAGGATAGACTCTGAAGTTCTTGTTATTATTGAACAAGCCAACATCATCAATGGTAATTACCATCGTTGCTGTATCAGTGGCACATTCGTTATAGGCGACCATTATTACCGTATAAGTTCCGATAGTAGCGTATAGATGAGACGGATCATTCATATTCACGGTTGGTGAGCCATCGCCAAAATCATATACCACTGAATCTGCAAAACTTGAAGTATTCGTGAAACTCGCCGTTAGTCCGGCAGACGAAACGGTAAAGGAGGCCATTGGAGTATCAAGTGCCACAATGGTTAGATTAAGATCGACAATACATACTGAGCTAAAGAAGTTGTGTCGTACCAGGGTGTCCTGCAAGTTCAATGTATAAGTGCCCGAAGTATCATAAGTATGACAGGCTGAAGGTAAGCCTATATTTTGCTGTCCATCACCCCAATAATAGACAATGTCAACTGTCGGTGATGCTGAGTTTCCATTATAATGATTGTCTGCAAAAACCGGCATTTGTACATAATCGGCACATACTGCGCTTACGATCCCGGGACAAATTGTATCATCTGTAACAGTAAATCCATCGTGAAGATCAAATTTTACAAAGGGTGATATTAAATAATCAATATCGTAGCCTGCTCCAAATGTTGCCAGTGTTTGATACCATCCTAAAAAGCCCGGATACAATGGGTTATCATAGTAAGCAAAAGAAACTCCTTCGCCCGCACCATCCGGGGAGGTACTTCTGTAAATTCTTAATGAATCGTCATCCGTTCCTTCCGCGATAACTCCGACGATATAATCCTCAGTCACTGTTACCGGCGCCGAAAACATGCCGATCGTTTCAATGTCCGGAAGAATAGCTGTATATGCCGTATAGGTAACCCAGCATGAATCAAAAGCTAATTGGGTTCCGATTGAATCCAGGGCATCATCCCAATCCCAGAGATAAACGTAAACTTTCACAGAATCTACCGCCGGCTCGGTGAAATAAGAATAAAATTTAACTCCGCTAACTTCAATAGGTTGCGGTGCATGAAATCGCTGGGCTCTTCCTTTGTAATCTACACCGGACACATCACCGGTCGTCATATATTCAACGAAAAGAAAAGACGTTTTGTTCAGTGAAATGTAGTCATTGAAATAACCACCGCAGCTGTCGCCAGGAGCTTTTGTGGCAGTTGAAGAATAAATGGGACTGTCCCCATAGTCAGTTGAATTTGGGCTTGCTAACTCAGTTTGTGAAAATCCAGTGGATGTTAAGATAATGGTTGCAAGCAGAAATGTTATTTTTTTCATAATTATGATGTTAACTTCTGTAATTCTGTAATATATAACACGAAAGAGAGATTCTGTTGGTTGGGTTCACTAAATGTATCTATTTTATAATTGATACGTTTCCTTGAACCTTTATTTTTTTACCAAGCACTGTTTCACCGCGAACCATGTAGACAAAAGTTTGAGGCGCCAGTTCCTGACCGTCAAACGTACCATCCCATCCACTGCGCTGATCTGTAGATTTATACATTAATTTGCCCCATCGGTCGAAAACGCGGAAATCAAAATCGTACAGTTTTGGACCTTCAACTTCAAGTAGGTCATTCCAACCGTCATTATTGGGCGAAAAGACGTTTGGAACAAATATTTCCATTAGTCCAATAATATCCACAAACAGCGTGTCGCTATGCTGACATCCGTTATCGTCCGTCGCGATAACAATGTATATGGTAGCTTGATCAGGTGCATCGAAAACAATGCTACAGTCCGGATAAATACATTCATCCACCGGGGGTATCCACTGAAAAGTAACGTTCGAAGCTCCGGTACTTGCATATAATTTTATTTCTGCTCCCAAACCAATTGAAGTGTCTGAAAAAGCCGCTACATATGGCAGGGCATTTATAATCACTTGAATACTATCCATACTGGAACCACAAAGTGGATTCGTCGCCGTTACATAAAGCCATTCTGTTGTATCGGTAAAATAGCTAATGGGTGTTCCTGTCTGACCGGAACTCCAAGTTAGAGGATAGCCATTTGTATCTGCGGCTATTATCACAGCATCGCCGTAACAAGCACTAATAGACGGAGCCACATTCACGTATGGGGCAGGATCAACAGTGATGGTAATGATTGTGTCATCGCTACTGCAACCGGCCAGCGTTTCAGTCACAATGAAGGTATTGGTTCCTATGGTGAGCGTAGGAGTAAATATTAGGCCCGTAAATAATAAACTCAAGCCGGAATCAAACCATTCAATAGTTCCACCCATCGAAGGTGTTGCTGTTAAGGCAGTTGGAATATCGCCTTCACAATATTGCATTGTTCCACTTATAGTAGGTGGATCTGGTTTCGGTTTAATGGTCACTGTAACCAGCGTTGCAGGACCTTCACACCCACCAACGGATTCAGTTACATAATAATTGAAGATCCCGGGGAAATTTGTTGGCGGATTGTAATCATCAAGAGTTGACAAAATAGTTGCCGGCGGCGGTGCGTCATACCAGGTTACGTCTCCGCTAAAAGACGTTTCTGCCATCAATGGTGTAGGGATATCGTCCTGACAATAAACGGTTGGTCCCGTGATAATTGGAGCTGGCGGTATTGGGTTGATTACAATAGTAACGCTGTCCGGATCTCCTTCGCACCCTAATGATAATTCCGTCTCCGTGGCGTAGTAAACGTATGTACCCGGACCACCCGGAGGTGTAAAAGTTAGTCCGGTTCCAACAATGGAAGTTAAGCCCGGGTCATCATACCATGTAACCGTTCCGGTAGTTGCAGAAATAACAGTTAAATCTGCTATAGGATCGCCATCGCAATAGGTAGCATCAGCGTCAATGTCTATTTGAGGAGCGAAGGTTGTGCAAACAATTTGCTGATTTGAGCCTAGAACTGCACCTGTGCTCCCTGTCCATCCCCATGTCACCATCGAAGTTCCTGAGAACTGACCGGCCACCATATTTGCTGTATAAGTTAGACTTAAGACCCCATCTACATAGACCTCGATAGTTTGTGATGCCCCAGGAGTCCAATCGATTTGTATATAGTGATTTAGACAGTCTTCCATATCGTCTGTTCCCGGATAAATTTGCGTCGGAGATATTCCCAGAAGATTATTGGGATTCGCGATTGCGTGATCGATATCTCCATTGTCCTGAAGCGAAATATGATCATGGGCTACATCAGAGTTCGAAATCTCGCCGGCGGCATCATTATCCCTTGTATCGAATTCCACAGCCATTATATCTCCGGCAACTCCCTCATATCCAATTCCATAGCCTCCGCTTCCGCTTAACCAGGCTCCCGTTTCCATAACAAAAGCAATTCCTTCACCACCGCCATCAGAACAGCCAAAATTCACTCTAAATTGAAGAGACCAGGGAATTGTTAGGTCAATTAAGGTGGCTTCTGAAATTGAGCCATTTTGACCCAAAAGGTCTGGTGTAATATCGTGACATCCACAGCTACTTGCAACTGCACTTCCGGTGTACGAAATCTGACTTGCTCCGGTTGATCCGATAAGCGATAAAATTGCTATGAGCCCTAAGCGATTGAACATCAGTCTTTCAAGAATAGCTAATGTACTACTATTCTCTATATTCATTTCCAGAAACGACTTTCAGCCGAAGATAGTTGTATGTTTTGCGATTTATTTTGGGTTAGTTAAATTCCATTATAATCCTTCTTGCTCTAAAAGTAATTGCGACGCTTGGTTTCTTTGGTAAGAATCGGTCTGATCCTAAGATTGCCGAACGTCTGGAAAACATCCATCTGGTTCTCGTCTCCGACGAGGACCTACCTTTATTTCGCGTCTCCGGACGCCAACATCATATCTAAACGCAAACCATTTCTATACTTTTACCAAGTGTCAGAAAAGTACAAGGCTGTTGACAATCTGCGACATACATTCATAGCGATTATCTGCCTGGATAAAGTTGATTCTCGTAAATTATGTTCGCATCACAGATGCTGAGAAAAATAGGTCCTCGTCG
>CAZCAD010000342.1:0-4187 GCA_964496525.1 uncultured Flavobacteriales bacterium
TTAGCACATTATTCATTAGCACATTTTTCATTAGCACATTATTCATTAGCACATTTTTCATTAGCACATTATTCATTAGCACATTATTAATTATAATCAGCCTTCTTCAAATTCCCAATCCTTAATAGGCTCAAATCTCGTCCAGGATTCTTTCACTGACGGGTGTTGTAGAACACTTTCAACCGAAACTTCCGGCAATTCATTTTGCAAAAGATCGTTCCGAACGAAAATAAAGTTAAACCCAAGTTCATTTGCTCCAACCAGTCGATAGCCTTTTGCCTTACCCAAATTATTCATCGCTATTGGAGATGCCCCATGATAGACAGGGTGTTTTCCGGGATAACTATAATTTGCGTCGTAAGGAACAACGATATTTCTCATTCCAAACTCGACATGAGTTTCGATGACAACGACCTGTGGTTTAACAATTTCAAGTGCTTTCCAAACCCAATAATCGTTACCATCGATGTCAAGTGACAGAAGTCCAATATCACCCTCTAATTTTGCTTCCCGGACAAGGTCGTTAATGTTTTCAGCTGTTACCTTCGCACATTTGAACCGGGGAGGATACATCCATGGATGCGGATATTTCTTATAAAATTTTCGCCCTCTTTTGATCGCTCTTTCATTGCCATCCAAAAACAATCCGTGCCAGCCAAAGTTAAACGCAAGATTCGCGCAATTCGAATTAATTCCGTCGTCGGATCCAATTTCTACAAATGTTTTATGACTCATTCCGATCAGGGCAAAAATGAAAAGAAGTTTACCATCTTCTTCATATTGAGAAAAAGCACGAAAACCGGTCTCCGATAGAAGTGGTACTTTGCCATCTTCCTTCATTTTTTTGTACTCGTGATATAACCTGCGCTGTTCAACTTGCACAGAAGCTGAAAATCGATTCCGAACTTTCAGAATGTAGAACTTACTTTTTAAAAAGTCTTTAAATGTGCCCATTTTTCTCAGTAGCTAATGTTCCAATCAATTTCCTTTTCCCAACGCGATTTTACCTTCATGTCACCGGAGAAGTAAATGACCTTTTCGGCTAGTCTGCCTTCGGCAATTGAGCCTGTCGTCCACTCACCATCATTGTTTTCGTCAAATATTAAACGAAGTTGATATGAGATCGGTTCGAGTTCATCAAATCGCATTTGCAGCTGATAGGTTGCTGTATCGATTAAATCGCCTTTTGTATTTATTAATTCCACCAAAATATTCGCCTCAATTATTGAATCTAAATTCACAATTAAAGATCCATAATAGTCTTGGTCATGATTTTCATAACTTATACGGATAGTTTCCTCATTTTGGTTTCCATACCATGAAGTGACGGCGAGTGAATCAATTGTCAGTTCAAAAGGACCCGTTTCTGAAGTGCTAATATGAAGCTGTCTCAGATTAACAATTTCACTGCTCCATTGAACCGGAATTGAATCTTTGGTGAGTTGAATACCGCCCTGAATAATACTATCAATCGGCTCTGAAAACGTTAGTTCGAGTTTCTGATCCGGCAATAATTTTCCGGCCCGAACATTATTTGTGGTCTTGATCCCCCTGGAAACACCTCTATCGGGAGAACCTTTATAAAGCATCTTTAGGGTATCGAGCTCACCATTCAAATTGGTATAAAACTGCATTTTAGATTGAGGATTCGATTCCAGCCAGAAGATCAGCGAATCTTTGGAATCTGCATCTTCCTGGTGCAATGCGATCGAAGTAGAAATGCCAAAAGTGTCCGGTTCATTTGTCATAGTAATTTTAACCCTTCCCGGATAGGTAAAGCTTTTGTTCTTCAATTTACATTCCGATGATTCAGCAATCCTAAATGTTTTGAGTTTAATGTTTCGCATGATTGTATCGAGCTGAATCGGTTCCGAAGAATAAAAAGCTACTTTCTCGTCGGCTTCAAGTTTCAAGTTTCTATTCTGGTCTTTGATGGCAAATAAGTAATAGCTACCCTCTTTCAAATAATTAAGTCGGAAGTTTCCTTTCTCATCGCTTTGACCGATGTAGGTAGGTCGATTTTTGAAGGCAATCGAATCAAATGTTTCTATCGAGTCGGCAGGATAGAGTGCCATTAAAAAGTCCGACTCGCCAACATTCGTATAGCCATCGGACAGAGTTCCGTAAATAGCGAGTGAATCAATATATGGGCCTGTTGAAAACACAAATTGAAAAATGGAATCATTTTTCTCGGTGATGTCAGTCACCGCTCGATTAAAGCTAATCGAGTAAGTTGTGTTTTCTTCGAGCTCTTCCTTAAAGACGATTTTGAGCTTTTTATTTTTAGACGTAATCTCAGGCTTAACTTTTAGTTGCGGAGTAATTATTATGTTGTCGTTTGGATTACTTAACCGGATAAACTCATCAAACTTGATTCTGACTTCGCTCTCCCTAAAATTTAGCTGACCATTATATGGATATGTTTTTGCCGAGTCTATTTTTGGCGCATCTTCATCCTTTTCTCCACCGGTGAGCGGATTTATTTGGGCGCAGGATGCGACGAACACCGTAATCAATATGGAGTAATTAACTCTTTTCAATTCAACACTTTAGTGGATTTTGTTTGCTAGGATATCGGCGATTTGCTCGAGGTATTTTTGATCAACTTCGTTAAAGTCTGAAAGTTCATCACTATCGACATCCAATACTGAACGTACCATCCCGTTTTTTAGTATCGGAACCACAATTTCAGATTTGCTTAACGCACTGCAGACAATGTGGCCCGGAAAAGCATCAACATCGTCAACAATAATTGTTTTTTCATCTTCCCAACACTTACCACAAACTCCTTTCCCTAAAGCTATCCGAGTACATGCAATGTCACCTTGAAATGGTCCCAGAACAAGCTCATCGGAATTATCAGATGTCCTGACAAAGTAAAATCCAACCCATAAGAATCCGAATGTCTGACGCAAAGCCGCACAGATATTGGCACAATTGGCCATTAGGTCTTCTTCATCCTCAAGCAGTGCCTCAATCTGAGGAACCAAGCTCTGATACTTCTCTTCCCGTCCTCCGGATGATATGTTTAGCTCATCTGCCATGCCTCAAAAGTAGCTTTTTTTAGGGATGTGTAGGAAATAACTTGCCCGTTTTGGCTCGTTCTCTCGCCCTTTTACTGCTCCAGAAAAAAGTTCAAATAACCCTGCTATTCTCATCTTTTTTTGGATTGTAAAAGGACAAGATAATTTCGCCAATTCCACTCAACTTATTTCCTACCCATCCCTTAGCAGAATAATTCTGATGAGATTCGGTCCACCATAAATAAATGTGAATCCGCAAGGCGTAGAACTCCTGCTTCCTCTATTAGGATATTCTCTTTTATAAATCGCGCTATGGCAGATTCGGTTTTTGCAAAAGCAGATTCGTTCAAATTTCTAAGTTCAGACAGGTCAAGACCCCATTTAGTTCGAAGTCGCGTTAGGATGTACTCATTGAAGGATTCTTCCTTTGTCAGTTCTTCACTCTCATAATATAATGTGTCCAATTCCAGCCGGCTGATGTATTCAGCATTGTTCGAAATATTCCATCTTCTTGTATTCCCGTAAAATGAATGAGCCGATGGGCCTAATCCTAAATAGGGAACCGACTTCCAATATGCAGAATTGTGTTTGGAAATAAATCCATCCCTTGCATAGTTCGATATTTCATAATGTTCAAAGTTTTGTTCAGTCAAACGAGCTCGGAGATAATTGAATTGCTTCAGGGATGCTTCCTGTTCAGCTTCTTGAAATTGCCCTTTACTTTTTTGATGTCCGAAAAGGGTGTTCTCTTCAATTGTCAAACAATAAGCTGAGAGATGTGGTATTTGAAATTCAAGAAATTGATCAATTTGTCCTTCCCAATAATCTAAACCGGTATTTGGAATCCCATAAATCAAATCTGAGCTTATGTTTTCAAATCCGATCTCTCGTGCAAGATGAAGACATTGGGATGCCTGTTTCGAATCATGTACTCGGTTCAAATATGTTAAAACCTCATCGCTAA
Organism: uncultured Flavobacteriales bacterium; assembly: GCA_964496525.1. Taxonomy (GTDB): domain Bacteria; phylum Bacteroidota; class Bacteroidia; order Flavobacteriales_D; family Crocinitomicaceae; genus JAKSBJ01. The sequence continues at coordinate 3,988 of CAZCAD010000342.1, forward strand.
AAGATTGAACACCGATACTGAGTCTGTTAATTCCGGCAGAGTAAAATTCCTTCAACGATTCTTTGGTAAGATCATCCGGGTTACATTCTAAGGTAATCTCGACATCATCGGTTATCTTATAATTTGTCTCCAGACAGCTCAGAATACTCAGTAGCAAATCCGATGTCAAAAGAGAAGGTGTCCCACCACCAAAGTAAATG
>CAZCAD010000343.1:0-4173 GCA_964496525.1 uncultured Flavobacteriales bacterium
TTTTCTTTCTTGGGGCGTTTAACATTGGCATATCTCGGTCGTTTCCCTCTTAAGTTCCAGCTCAGATAATTAATTCCGTTTTCAAGTTTAACATCTATGGTTCTAAGCAATGTCCCATCTGGATCTTTGATTTTTAGCTTTGCCTTTTGAGACTCTTCGACAGAATCAGGCAGGTCATAATAAACGTAGATTCTCGCGCCTGTAGGCCTGTTTTCTCCTTGATGATCATCGGCTCCTCCAAAAGACCTTCCAAATGGCCCGGTGCTATAGGTTATATAAGCATCCGGAATATCAAATATCCTTATCTGCCACGCATTCCACTCGCTGACCGATTGTGAAGCCAATTTTCGCAAAGGATCGAGATTGTCAAGAACGTAAGCCGCTCTACCAAAGGTTCCAATTACGAGATCTCCTTCGCGCTGCTGGATTTTCATATCCATGGTACTCACATTCGGATAGCCCTTATTCCAATGGTTCCAATTCTCTCCTTTATCAAAAGAAACATAGAGGCCATTTTCTGTTCCGACAAAAAGAAGGTTCGGTTCTTTCGGATCTTGAATTACGCTAAGGCAATATCCCGAAAAATCTTTGTCAGAGCAAATCCGTTTCCAACTTTTACCCAAATCCAAAGAATGATATGTGTAAGGTTTCCAATCGTTTCTGCGGTAATCATTGACCACCACAAAAACTTCGTTGACATCATGAGTTGATGGGTGGATTTGAGGAATCCAGGCTCCTTCAGGCATGTTCGGCAGCTTACTTTCGAGCGATTGCCAGGTCGTTCCTCCATCGGTCGTCAGACTCAATCGTCCATCATCACTTCCCACCCAAATCGTATTTGAATGAACAGGGCTGGGGTTTATAGTAATCAGCGTAGTAAAATTCTCCGCTCCAGTCGCGTCCACAGTCAAGCCTCCACTTTCTACCTGGTGCTGTTTGGCTGTGTCGTTGGTTGTTAAATCGGGAGAGATAATTTCCCAGCTGTCTCCTTTGTCTTTAGATCGATGAACATATTGAGAACCGTAATATATAGTCGCGGCATTATGGGGATCCTGAGCCAACGGTGCATTCCAGTTGAATCGTAATGGAATATCATCTGCAGAAGTTGGTTTTATACTCTTTCTGTACCCCGTCTTTAAATCGTATCTATTCAGATATCCCCGCTGGCTCATTGCATATCCATAGCGCGCTGCATTTTCAGGATCCGGGGAAACATCAAATCCGTCTCCGCCGCTAATAAATTGAAAGCTGACATTTCGAATTGGACGTCCCGACCATTCATAAGCCGGTCCACGCCACGAGCCGTTATCCTGCATCCCACCATAAACATTGTAGGGCAATTCGTTATCAATATTGATGTGATAGTATTGAGCCAGAGGCAAATTGGTGACAAATCGCCAGGTCTTCGCTTTGTCTCTTGAAATTGCAAGTCCGCCATCGTTTCCAAGAATTAAATATTCAGGGTCTTTCGGATGTATCCAAAGGGCATGATGATCAGGATGGATACTTCGATATGGAATCAACACATCCCAATTCTTTCCTCCGTCTTCGGATCGGGAAACAAGGGACCACAAACTATAAACTCGATTTTCATTTTCGGGATCCACGAAGATGTCGCTATAGTAAAATGGACGATTTCCAATGTTTTTCTCAGAACTGACTTTTGTCCAATTGTATCCTCCGTCATCACTGCGATATACCACATTCTTCTCGGCTTCAATAAGCGCATAAACTCTATCTGAATTTGAGGGGGCAATTGCCAATCCGATTCGCCCTAGATTTCCCCTGGGTAGTCCATCTTCCTCCGTCCGTTCCGTCCATGTTTCGCCTCCATCAACTGATACAAATATTCCGCTGCCTTCGCCTCCGGAATTAAAGGTCCAGGGCTGTCTTCGGAATTCCCACATACTCGCCATTAGTTTGTTTGGATTGTTTGGATCAATAATCAGGTCTGCAATCCCAACTCCCTTATCTCCCTTAAGCACATGTCGCCAGGTTTTCCCTCCATCAGTGGTTTTATACACTCCTCTGTTCAAATTGTCGCCCCAGGCCGGTCCTTGAGAACCGATCCAAATTGTCGAGGGATCATCAGGATGAATAATAATTCGGTGGATGTTTCGGGTCTGCTCCAAGCCCATTAGCTCCCATGTTCTTCCGGCGTCCAATGATCGGTATAAGCCAAATCCACTATTCTGGCTATTTCGAGGGTTTCCTTCTCCGGTCCCCACCCAAATCACATCAGGGCTTGATTGTTGAATGGCCAACGCACCGATGTTTATAGTCGGTAACGTATCCGAAATGGCTTCCCATGTGGTTCCGCCACTGGTTGATTTCCAAACACCTCCGGAGGCAGTTCCTATATATATTGTGTTTGGCTGATTCTCGATCACATCAATGCAGGTAACCCTGCCACTCATTCCGGCCGGCCCAATTTGTCGGGCTTTCATTTGGTTGAAAATGGACATGTCGACTTTCTGGGTGAAGCAAGAAGAAAATCCAGTTAATAGAACGATGGTAAAGATTGATTTCATAATTAAAGAGCTATCGATCGCAATTTAGCGAAAAGGATTTAGGATTATTAACTCAATTAAAATGTTGACAGTTCGACTGAATATCATAGTTAAGAATCCAAGATTCAAATTCTTAAATTCTATATAATCTACCTATTTAGTATACTATTAGATCAATGGACGCTACCGATCAGTCAACAGGGCATCGTTTAGCTGCACAAGAATGACCCTTTCTTTTTTAATAATCAGAGGATTTTTAAGGAAACTAATCCCAATAATCGGCGTCTCAGCCGAAACAATTATTCACTAATTAAATATTTAAATGAAAAATTACAACTCTTTAAAAAAATCTATTCTGCTCTTTGCTATCGGAACATCGGGAATAGGATTTTCGCAAACTTCCTTTGGTACTGCACAGACAAATCCGTTTGGATTGAGTGGATTAAGTGCCAGCACTTTTCCTCAGTTGGTAGATATCGACGACGATGGAGATCAGGATATTTTCGCGAATGATTTCGGTAGTAATACAGTTTATTATTACGAAAACACGGGCTCAGCATCAGCTCCGGCCTACTCTGCTCCGGTTCCCAACATTTTTGGAATATCAGCCGCGGCCATCGGCGCCCCCACTTTTACAGACATAGATGGTGACGGAGATCAAGATTGCTTTTGTGGAATTCCGACCGGTGGGTTTCTATACTTCAAAAACATTGGAACTGTCTCAGCACCGGCTTTTGACGCACCGATCACAAATCCATTTGGACTGAGTTCTCAAGGCCCGCTGGCATTTTTCGCTTGGGCTGATCTTGATAGCGATGGGGTCATTGATGTAGTTGTTGGAAAAGAAATCGGCGACCATATCTTCATTAAAAATACGGGTTCAAGTACAGCACCTGCCTTTGGTTCAATACAGACAAATCCATTTGGGTTGAGCAATGTCGGAACATATCCGGGCGTTGCGTTTGTTGATTTGGATGAGGACGGAGATTTGGATCTTCTTGACGGAATGGGTGATGGTAACTTCAAGTACTGGCTGAATTCGGGTTCACCTACTGCTCCTGCATTTTCTGCGGCCCTAACAAATCCATATGGCCTTGCAGCTACTGGACAATACAATGCTCCAACATTTGGAGATTTGGACAATGATGGAGATTTGGATCTTATCGCCGGAGAATTTTTGGGCTCTTTTAAGTATTACGAGAATACCAGCTCAGTTAGTGGCTCCGGAATCAATGAGATCCCGAATGAAATCGTACTAGATATCTACCCAAATCCCGCCACAAATCAATTTAATTTAAACGCAAAAGGTGCCGGAAATCTTACAATCATGTCTTTAAATGGTGACATTAAATCAACTGTGCAAGTGAGTGCTGGCGCAAATAAAATAGATGTGAGCAATCTGTCACAAGGCTTTTATCTTCTAAATTTTCAAAACGCTGACATACAGCAAACAAAAAAATTAATTCTCAAATAGCAATTACTTCATTTCAAAAAGGCCTTGATTTCTAAACAAGGTCTTTTTTTCATTTTTAATGGCTCATTCTACTATGCTCCTTCACACTGATGACAGAGTCTCACATTTAACTTAGATTTTCGCAACATAAAATAAGGCCTCTTTTGCATGATTGTCAATAGCTATTATTTGCTATATTTGACGACTCCT
>CAZCAD010000344.1:0-4168 GCA_964496525.1 uncultured Flavobacteriales bacterium
TGGCTGATACGTCAATCCTTGGAATGTCGAATGGCTTGATTCTAACAACCGGAACGGTTAAAGGTGTTTTAGGTCCCAATGATCATCCGGGAAATACCAGTTTTGGAATCTTACCAATATCCGGTCTTCACCGAAGGATTGTTCGAAACGGTGATAAGGATTTAAATGCGATCTCCCCTGCTCCAACTCTTGACAATGCAATTTTGCAAATCACATTTATTCCGAAATACAGTGACCTTGAGTTTAATTACATTTTCGCTTCAGAAGAATATTTAGAATATTGTGGATCACAATACAATGACATTTTTGGATTCTTCTTAAGCGGTCCCACGATTAAAACACAAAACCTGGCGGTACTTCCCGATGGTCGTACAACTGTCTCGGTCAACACCATCAACAACAAGAGAAATGCAGAATACTTTAGAAGAAATGATTTCATCAAACTCAAGGGAAAAGCCAAGAAGCAGGCTAAAAAGCGAGCGAAAATTTATCAGTTTATCGACGTCGGCCTCAACAATAGTCTGCAATTCGATGGCCTCACCACTGTTCTTACGGCCAGAGCCAAACTGATCCCGAACAAAACCTATCGAATTAAATTGGCAATCGCGGACGGAAGCGATCAAACCTTTGACTCAGCCGTATTTATCGAAGGCGGCTCATTTTCGTCAGTGCCGGGTAAGAATGAAAACGCTGTTGAAGAACAGCAGACAAACTCAAGTGAGCAGTCATCAAACAAGGAGATTGATCCGCCGCAAAAAATAGTTCAAGTCAATCGTCGTGTCAAGTTCGAAGTCTTGCGAATAAATTATGATACAGATAGCCATATCTGGCCAGATAGTTCCATGAATCGGTTGGATTCTCTCCTCGAATGGCTAAAGTCTTGTCCTGAATGTAAAATTGAAATTGACGGCCATACTGATAACAAGGGTTCGGATGACTACAATTATAAACTTTCAAAAACCAGGGCCTTTTCAATCTATCAACATATCCTCGAACAGGGTATCGACGAAAAGCTTTTAAGCTATAAAGCATACGGTCCTGATCATCCAATTGCAGATAACGAAACAACCCAAGGAAGGGCAAGAAATCGCAGGGTTGAGATACGAATAGTGGAATAACTTATAAGTGAATTATCCTTGAATCCTTGTAACCACTTGACTTTTAGCAGATTTTATTGTATTTTATAATAAGAGGTGAAAAAACTGACCGACAAAGACAAATGGAATAACAATCGATCCTCTCAAGAATAAAATACAAATTATGGCTTCAAAAATTTATTGTTTAGGTGGTCTCATGAGAGACAAAAAGGTTTTTCAGAAAATGAATCCCAAAGGTGTCAAATTGGTCCACATTGAATATGACACTCCTCTTGAAAATGAATCCTTGAAAGAATATGCTCAACGCTTGTTCGAGCAGATTAAGTTACCTGAAAAGTATTCATTACTGGGGGTTTCTTTTGGGGGAATGATCGCAACAGAGTTTTCCAAAATTCGCAAACCAGAAAAATTATATCTGGTTTCCAGCATTTCAAAATTAGCCGAAATACCAATCAAATTTCGCATTGCCGGATTTCTGAAAATGCACAAGTTGATTCCAAATATCCTGATTAACTCCTCTGGCGGATTAAGTCGATATTTATTTGGTGTCAGAAAGAAAAAAGATTTGGACAGAATTAAAAGACTGCTCTCACCGGCAGACATAGATTTCCTGAAGTGGGCACTCGACGGCATATTAAATTGGAAGAATACGGAAATTCCCGAGGCGATTAGAATTCATGGAACAATGGACAGGATACTGCCCTATTCCGGAAACGCAGATTACCCAATTGCCGATGGATCTCACTTTATTATGGCCAACAGATCAGCCGAAATTGCCAAAATACTTTCGTCAAACAATATTTGATAAGAAGATGGGGAAAAAGAAATATGCAATAATTGGTGCCGGCCCATCGGGGCTCTCAGCGGCCAAAGTGTTCACTGAACTGGGAATCTCCTTTCAGGGGTATGAAGCCTCTGAATCTGTCGGAGGTCTTTGGAATTTTAAAAACCCCAAAAGCCCACTTTATCCGAACGTACATCTCATATCTTCCAGAAAAAGAACCGAGTTCAAGCACTTTCCAATGAATAGTATTCAGGAAGACTATCCACATCACGCAAAGGTCTTTGACTATCTAATCAGCTATGCAAAACACTTTGATTTGATGAAATCTTTCCGATTTAATACTCCGGTTCAACAGTTAGATCGTTTGGAAAATGGTCGTTGGAAGTTGCAACTTGTGAATGGGGAAACGGAAATCTATCATGGCATTGTTATTGCCACCGGAATTTATTCGTCTCCACACAGCCCGAAATTTGACGGAAACTTTTCCGGAAAGATTATCCATTCAAGCCAGATCAAAGAATTAGAGTCTTTCAGAGATAAGAGAGTCCTGATAATTGGAGCCGGAAATAGCGGTTGTGATATCGCTTGTGATTTGTCAAGATTAAATGATCAGGTTGGACTGAGTATGCGAACCGGTAATTATATCATACCAAAATATTTGCTCGGTAAACCGGCAGATGGAGCATCATTTGGTGCCAACCTTCCAATTCGGATGAAGCAATTCATTCATGAAAAGTTATTGAACTTAGTTTCAGGTAAAATGCAACCCTTTGGTCTTCCAAAGCCATCCTATCGTATTTATGAAAAACACCCGATTGTTAATTCTGAATTGAAGTATCAAATCGGTCATGGCCACATTAAAGTAGTTGGAGAGGTCGCCGGATACGATGGAAACACGGTTCGTTTTACGGATGGGTCGACTCAAGATTTTGACGCGCTCATTCTGGCAACCGGATTTAAAGTGCACTATCCTTTTCTCAACAAAGAGCACCTGAACTGGAAGGCGGGTTGTCCTCAGTTATATCTGAATATATTCAACAAAAACAGACGAAATTTATTCATCATGGGATTAGTCAGTTCCTTAGGACTCGGCTGGGAAGGAAGATATCAGCAGGCGGTAATAATCGGCAAATACATAAAAGCCAAAAGAACGTCCAAAGCTGTGGCGATTAAGTTCGAAAGATTAATGCACAAATTACCTGACCTTAGCGGAGGCTATAATTACAAAGTTCCCAGAGGAGGTCAGTACTATGTAAATAATCGCACCTACATGAAGTTATTGAAGAAAGGAATTAAAATTTTATCCTATGATTAACTCTACAGATCGGACAATACTGATTACCGGAGGTGCGGGAAATTTAGGAACTAAACTAATTCACCTATTGCTATTACGATATCCCGATATGAGGATTCACTGTGTGGATATAACTGAGCCGAGCATTAAATCCGACCGCTTGGTTTATCATAAAGTGGATGTGCGTTCTGAACAAATATCAAGCCTTCTCAAAAACATCAATTGCCGGATAGTCTTTCACATGGTTGCCATCATGTCGAGTAAAGAGCTTAACGAAGACGAGATATTTGACATTGAGATAAATGGCTTAAAGAACATGCTTAATGCAAGCGTTCAAGCTAGAGTAGATCATTTTATTTTTGTTTCAAGCGTAGCTGTTTATGGGTATAAATCCGGCTTACCAAAATTTATTCCGGAGACTCAACCCCTGGCAACGAACAATATCATTAAGTACGGTCAAAACAAGGCTATCGCCGAAAACCTGATCAACTCCTTCTGTCGGAATAATGACTTGAAGACAACTATCTTCCGACCTTGTTCCATACTCGGAAGAAATTCGAATAATATTGTTTCGCGATGGTTCGACAAAAAAGTCATCATCGGTTTAAATAATACCCTAACCCCATTTTCATTTGTTTGGGACGAAGACCTCGTTGAGTGCTTCATTGAGGCCATTGAAAGACGTATTCTCGGAGTATACAATGTTGCAGCGCACGGCTGGGTTTCCCTCGAAGAAATTGCATCCCTCCAATCAAAGTGGTACATCACTTTTAATAAAGAACGACTGGGCCGATTGATTGGCTTTTTGAATCAACTATCCTTGATCGAGTACAAAAAAGAGCATCTTGATTTTATTAAATATCGACCCGTTCTAAATAGAAATAAGATGGCCACTTATTTTTCATACAGTTTTAAGAAAACCTCAAGGCAAGCTTTTGAACAATATCTCAGTGTTCATTAATCAAATTTCAAACAAGAATCGTGGATAGTGAT
>CAZCAD010000345.1:0-3907 GCA_964496525.1 uncultured Flavobacteriales bacterium
AAGGTCAAGCCGAATGCTAGGTTGATTTCAGGGAAAGAGTTGAGGGCCTTGGTTCTGGATCCTTCGAGTAGGAAGCCGATACGGATTTTGGATAGACGCTGACCCATCTGTCGCTTTGCGACATCTCTTCTGGAAGGGGAGAATCAACCTTTCCACGATATAAGGATTCTGATTATTCTAAAACTTCGAAGCAGCAATTAAGTAAATCTCACCTCCTAGGGGAGATGCCGTAGGCAGTGGGGTGGCTTAAGGATTGAGCGGTATGTCGGAGCCCCCGCCTCCGGGGCGACTAGCGAAAGCCTGACCCAGCACGAGCGCAGCACGGGCGGGGAAGCCCCTAATCAAAAACCTCATCCTTAAAAACAGCCGAAGTCTTCGCGTAGCTTCGAATGATGTTTTTCAAATCTGAATCCAGTTCTGAAAATCCTTCCATAATCACGGTTTTATCATCCAAAACGTTTTCATTGTAGCGACTGTCATTGCAAAAAGTCTGAACACACAATCTCAGAAATCGGAATTCAATATTCTCTTTGTTGTCCCTGCACTGCTTTTCAAGCATTTCTTTTCCCATATTGAAATTGCGAACCTGATCACTTTTATCCTTTTCGGACATGGCGATTTTAGCCTGAAGCGCACCTCTTAGAGCTCTTGTCTGACCATTTTGCTGTAGTTTCTTCAGGATACCATCCATCGTTTTCATTTTCGCTCTGTCATTCGAGAGAAATGCCTCGTAATATTCTGAAGTTGTTGGCTGTGAATAGCCAAGGCTTGAAAGGAATACAAACAAAGCAGTTAAAACTTTCATTGCTTCTTACATTTTAGAATGGTGTGATATGAATCCGCGACCAATGGAAACTCTTCCACAATTTCCAATCTGGCTTTTTTTACTAAATCCCGCATCACCTGAATCTTATACATCTTGGAATTGCCGTTGGCTATAATCGTGAAATACAAAGAAGTTCCAACCAATGAAAACTCTGCAGCAGGATATTTTTGATTGTCGACAAATGGTTCCATGATATAAACATAAGTCTCCGGTCCGGAAGCCTGAACACAGTTTTCCAGAATTACCGATATCTCAGCTTCAGAGAAACAGTCCAGGAACTGGCTCATCCAAATCGCATCCGCTCCTTGCGGAACCAACTGAGTTTTGTCAAGCATATTGATAGAATGAAAGTCAATTCGATCCGCAAATCCTCTTTCCTTAGCATTCTTGTTGGCCATTTCTATTTGTGCCGGTAAGTCCAGTATTTTCACTTTGGCCGAATCTGAATATTCGCAAACTTTGAAGGACCATTTGCCGGTATTCCCCCCGATATCAAAAATGTAATTGGGTTTTTCCTTAAAAACAATTTCCAGTGCCGCATTAAAGGCATCCTGACTGTAAAAATGATCAAACTCAAACCATGATTTTTTGACATCAGTTGATAGCTGAGACAGTCCTTCATAGACTGTAGCCCAATTACCAAACACTTTGAGTCCGGCAGGCCGACTATCTTCAAGCGAAGCCCTCATTTCTTTCGCTCCATCGTAGCAAACGTCCTTGATGAAATTGACATTTACTCTTGTCATTTCGTCTCGCAGAAGATAAAATCCGACCTTAGTTACTTTAACTTTTCCATCTTCAATTTCTATCACATCCATCACTTCGGCTGCCTCAACCATAACATCAACCGCGTATTTGGTTAAACCAACTTCCTTATGAATTTCCGAGAGCTCGGCATTACCCCGTTTCTCATAAATGTATTGAAGAAGCCCAAGATCGCGCATGGCCACAATTGCCTGGAAAAAGATGGGTGCAAAAGCAATTTTCTGTGCTTCGAATTTGGCATCGACCGCCGAAAGTGTTTGTTCTTCCATTCTGCAATATTGTCAAATATAGCCCTCCCAAACCTATTAAAGCTTCGAAGAGCGCGCATAAAGATATACCCAATGCACATAGCTTTTCGGTTTTTTCGCTCTTTCTTTTTGCCCGTGGCTGCATTAAATTTTTTCATCGTCCCGATCTATCGGGATGCTTCAAAAATTTGCTTTGCCACAAACAAAAATAAAATCGCCAAAATTCCCGAAAAGCTAAATCCATTGGGTATAGTATTTCTAAAGCCAAATAAATTGCAGAAAATGTTACATTTGAGAAACCGAAATCAAACCAAATTAAGCGCATGAATCTTCACGAATTTCAAGGAAAATCGATCTTAGAGAGCTTTGGCGTTGCCATTCAAAGAGGTGTCGTTGTTAACTCAGAATCGGAAATAATGGAAAAAGCCAAAGTCCTGCAAGAGATGACCGGGACCGAAGGAATCGTCATTAAAGCTCAAATTCATGCAGGTGGTCGTGGAAAGGGGGAAGTGATCGAAACCGGATCGCATGGTGTGGTTTTTTGCCCTTCGATTGATCAACTTGAAGAAAAAGTAAAAGGAATTTTAGGTGGACATTTAGTCACAAAACAAACTACCGCCAAGGGTAAAAAGGTAAATCGCGTATTAATTGCGGAAGATGTTTATTATCCCGGCGAAACCGAACTTTCGGAAATTTATATGTCGGTTCTTTTAGACCGGGAAAAGGAGCGAAATATTATTATGTACTCGCCTGAAGGGGGAGTTGACATAGAAGGGGTAGCAGAAAAATCGCCTGAAAAAATATTTAAGGAAGAAATAGATCCCGGACTGGGTTTACAGGGATTTCAATGCCGAAGAATTGCATTTAATCTTGGATTGAGCGGGCAGGCATTTAAGGAAATGTGCAAATTCGTACAGGCCCTCTACAACGCCTACATCGGCTGTGATGCCTCCATGTTTGAAATCAATCCTGTTCTCAAAACGTCAGACAATAAAATCATCGCCGTCGATGCAAAAGTTATCTTGGATGATAACGGATTAATTCGTCATAAAGACTATGCTGAAATGCGCGATAAGAGTGAGGAAGATCCAATGGAGGTTGAGGCCGATGAAGCAGGATTGAGCTATATAAATCTTGAGGGTAATGTTGGGTGTATGGTAAACGGAGCCGGATTGGCCATGGCTACGATGGATATTATTAAATTGTCGGGAAGTAATCCTGCGAACTTTCTTGATGTTGGAGGAACGGCAGATGCCGAGCGGGTTGAAAAGGCTTTCAGAATCATCTTGAAAGACGATGCGGTTGAGGCGATACTGGTCAATATTTTTGGGGGTATCGTTCGATGCGATCGCGTTGCTCAGGGAATCGTCGATGCTTATCAAAATATGGGCGAAATTCCTGTTCCGATTATCGTTCGGTTGCAAGGCACCAATGCCGCGGAGGCAAAAACGCTAATCGATGAATCGGGCTTGAATGTTCATTCTGCCGTTTTGCTTCAAGAAGCTGCTGACAAGGTTCAAGAACTTGTGGGATAATATCCACTGCCGAAACGGTGGGGTTTCAACCCTATCATTTAATCATTATTACTAGCTGCGGGATTCATCCCGCAGCACTAATTAACCGCTTACAGTTTTCATGGTTTGAAATCTAGTGGGTGCAAACCCGACCCTAATAAATGGGGTTTTCCTCGGTGGGATGAATCCCACAGCTCCATGAGGGTTTGAAATATTTTGAAAGTTGTGCTGGTTTAAAGAAGCTTTAATTATTTAGCTTTGCCCCATGATTATCTACAAGACGGCTGAAGAAATTGAATTGATGCGCAAGGCCGCATTGGTCGTTTCTGTGACCCTGGGCGAGATTGCGAAAGTAATTGGCCCGGGTGTCACCGGCATTAAATTAGATAAACTGGCAGAAGAATGCATTCGCGACCATAATGCAACACCGGCATTTTTGGGTTTGTATGACTTTCCAAATACGCTTTGCATTTCTCCCAACGCCATGGTGGTTCATGGAATTCCGAATGAAAATGGATTTGAGGATGGGGACATTGTTTCTGTCGACTGTGGGG
>CAZCAD010000345.1:3930-4165 GCA_964496525.1 uncultured Flavobacteriales bacterium
GATCACGCCTATACTTTTCAGATTGGCGATGTGAAACCCGAAGTTAAACAACTGCTTAAAGTGACCGAAGAATGTCTTGAGTTAGGGATTCAAGCGGCTAAAGTAGGTAATCGAATTTCAGATATTGGATTTGCCGTTCAACAGCGCGCCGAGCAGGACGGCTATGGAGTTGTGCGCGAGTTAGTTGGTCATGGGATCGGTCAATCGATGCACGAAGAACCACAAGTTCCCAATT
>CAZCAD010000346.1:0-4137 GCA_964496525.1 uncultured Flavobacteriales bacterium
AGCTCTGGACCAACAGACTCGTGTTAAAGGAGACCCAAGTTGATACACTAAAGGTTAATGGAAAAATATCGACTTACCCAATTGAAATGGAAATACTATCATCCGATTGGGAACGTGGTACTTTCGCGGGTCGATATAAATATTCCGGTAAAGACAGTTATTTAATGTTGAAAGGTGAAGTCCTTGGGCAATATATCATCATGTATGAATATTACAAAGGAGAGCAAACAGGCTCTTTTTATTTGGAGCGATCCGGGGGGGATAGTCTGATGGGTATGTGGACTTCCGCAACAAAAGCCTTTGATGTAGAACTGATCATTGGTAAAAAGGAAGGAAAAAAGCTTTCGGCAAAATCACTTCGAGATTATTCTAAAGAAACAAACTCTGACATTACGGGTTCTTATGGGATAGAAGAGTATTTCTGGAACGACATGTGGTTTACAGATGAAAAACCTGAATTAGAAATAGGATTTAACGGTGGCTACGCCTTGGTTGAGAAAATTGATGACAAGAGTTTAAGGTTTCAGGTTGAGGTAGTTGTAGGCCCCACTTATCACCTGGCATTTGCTTCTGGAGTTGCCAGGAAAAAAGGGAACAAATATGTTTACGAAGAGTGGATGATCGATGAAGTTTGTCAGGTTACGATCACCTTTGGTGAAAAATTGGTAATAATGTCGGCAAGTAATTCTTTTGAATGTGGATTTGGAGCCAGGGCTCACCTTGAACATGAATTTGTGAAAGTAAGTGATGAAGTAGAATTTAAAATGGATACTTCTCTTGAAAAAATTAAGGATGTTAAATAGCGAAGCTACAACTTCAACCTCCTCATTTTCCAAACTCCCCAAAATGCTTCTTTGAATATTCCTGTGCTCATTTTAGATGTTCCCAGCTCTCTATCAACAAAAGTAATCGGTACTTCAACTACTTTAAATCCATGTTTGACGGTCGCATATTTCATACAAATCTGAAACGCATAACCTTTAAATTTGATCGCATCAAAATTAATTTTCTCTAACACCTTTCTATGGTAACATTTAAATCCGGCGGTTGTGTCCTTAATTCCTAACCACAAAATCATTCGGACATAAACCGAGGCACACCATGAAAGCAAAACTCGCTTTCTATCCCAATTGGCAACACCTCCACCCTTGACATATCGCGATCCAATCGCTAAGTAAGCTCCATCTTTGCAAGCTTGCAATAATCGGTCAAGATCATCCGGATTATGCGAAAAGTCAGCGTCCATTTCAAAAATGTATTCATAATCGCGACTTAAGCCCCACTTGAAGCCATGTAAATAAGCTGTTCCTAATCCTAACTTACCTTCACGTTCCTCAATGAACAGACGATCTGCAAACTCAGCTTGTAATCCCTTAACAATTTGTCCTGTACCGTCAGGCGAATCATCATCCACGATCAGCAAGTCAAATTGATTTTCCAGTGAGAGTACTCTTCGAATCATATTCTCAATGTTCTCCATCTCATTGTAGGTCGGTATGATAATCAAATAGCTCATCGCTGAAACCTGCTAAGATAAATTTTATTATTTACAGCGCCTTCTTAATTCATCATATTAGAAAGGAAAATTTAACGTTAATTAAACTTATTAAACGGTCATGGCATGAATATGACAAAAGCAGAACCTATAGCATCAAAAATGAGTAATTTTAGAACATCTTGAAGGCACTTATTACCATATCAATGATCTTCATTGCCGGTTTCGCCCTGGCACAGGATAAGAAAAATGTCCTCTTAGTCGATAGTTGGTTCGATTCAACGATTGCAGCTGCTCCTGAAAATGCACGTTTCAACGATTTATGGGCCTTTGACTATTTAGGCGATTATTATGTCGTTTTAGGCTCTACTTTTGGATCTCATTTCTTTCAGGTTCATCAAGATTCGCTGGAGTTTCTTGATTCTGTCGAGGGACGATTTAATAACTTCATCGTCCGTCACAGAGATTTTAAAAGTTTTCAAAATTACATATATGCGGTCTGTGATGAAGGAAGTAGCAGCTTGCAAATCATTGACATTTCATACTTGCCCGATTCGGTTTCATTGGTTTATGACGACACCACCTTTTTCGAAAACGCACATAATTTATACATCGATACGGCCAAGGCAAAAATGTATGTCTGCTCGCCCGATGACCTCGGCATGAAGGTTTTGGATTTGTCAGATCCGACCAATCCGGTCCTTTTAACGGATTTCATGGCAGTTCCGGATGTACACGATTGCTTTGTTCGAGATGATACCGCCTTTTTAAATTGCGGTTTTGACGGTTTAAGAATTTATGATTTCGAAGGAGGCGTTCCGCTTGAATTAGGCGTTCTGGATTTTTATCCGAACCAAGGCTACAATCATAGCGGCTGGATGAATAATTCGAAAAAAAACTATGCCTTTATAGATGAGACGACCGGAACCAAAGTAAAGATTTGTGATCTGAACGACCTCAGTCAAATTTCGATTAGCGAAAGTTTCGGAACGGAGGATTACCTGGAAATGGTACCACATAATATTGTTTTGTTAGAATCCATTGCAATAGTTGCGTATTATAAGGAAGGTCTGCGAATATTTGACATATCAACTCTTCCGATCCGCGAAATTGCCTCTTATGACACCTATGAGATTGACTCTGATTTTAAACTGAACGGGGCTTGGGGTGTCGGAGTTTTTCCCGAACGAAATCAGATTCTGATCTCGGATCGACAAAATGGACTCTTTTTGTTTTCTTTTCCTATTCTGGTCATTGAAGAAGGAGTAGGCGGATCATTTGCGACATCAACACCCTTTATCGACGCGAACGGAATTTTAATTACTCCGAAGTATTTTCGTGATGATAACCTTTACTTCACGATTGTAGATATAAGTGGCAAAATCGTTTACGAACAAGAGAATTATCTCAACTGGTTTCACATCCCTCTGGAACTTTCAGCCGGAACATACATTTATGGAATTTTTGATAAAGACAGGGAAATTCTTGAAGGAGGAAAGTTTGTAAAGAGCAATTGATTCAAGTCTTCTTCAAGTCCTGTTAATCAAAAGAATACTGTTCATAACTCCACCAATTTAGCTGGTTTTTGGAACCTTTTCTTCTCAACTTTGTTATAATGCCTGTTGTGCACCTGAGAAAAATGAAAACATCCCTAATTGCAGCCATGCTTGGCTTTCTAGTCATTTCCTGTGTTCCTGTAAAAAAATACAAGGAGCTTCAATCGAATTATAAGAAATGTCAGGAGGACGAGGCAAGATATAAGTCGCAATCCATTGATTTTGGCAATAAGATGAAGGAGTTACAGGTTGAGGTTGACTTGCTCAAGAAGAAGGAGGAAGAGCTCATTATGGACTCGGTAAAGTTGTACGATAAGTTCAAAATGTTAGAGGTCGATTACGATAACGCAATGGAAGGAAATCAAGCGCTTGAAAAGAAATACGAGAGTTTGGTGACTTCCGGGGCGGCGGAAAATGCTGCACTTATTAATGATCTCGAATTGACCAGAGTTCAGCTTCAGAAAAAACAAGATGAGCTGAATGAACTGGAAAAAGAGCTAAATGCAAGAGCGCGTGCACTGGATGAAAAAGAAAAGCGCATAAGCGAGCTTGAGACGATTATTGCCAGCAAGGACGATGCGGTGAAAGCATTAAAGGATAAAATTGCAAAAGCCTTAATGGGATTCGCCGATCAGGGAATTACAGTCGTAGAGAAGGACGGAAAAATCTATGTCAGCATGGAGGCAAAATTGCTTTTTGCTTCGGGCAAAACGGACGTTAACCAAACAGGAAAAACGGCCATAGTCGAATTAGCGAAAATTCTGGAAACGCAAAACGACATCGATATTTTGGTTGAAGGGCATACGGATACGGATGCCATGAAATCCGGCAACCACCCTAAAGACAATTGGGAATTGTCTGTACTCAGAGCAACAGCGGTGGTTAAAATTATGTTAGGTAATAGCGAAATGGATCCTAGGATGATTAGCGCAGCAGGTAGATCAGAATATTATCCGGTTGATCCCGCTGACAAATCCAAAAACCGAAGAATTGAAATTATTATTACCCCTGATCTCAGCGAATTATTTGAGTTGATTTCTGCAGAGGGATAAAAGAGCTACAACAACCAAAAGGCCCTTGTGGTCG
>CAZCAD010000347.1:0-4136 GCA_964496525.1 uncultured Flavobacteriales bacterium
CCCTTGAATTAAAAACGAGCTCTGACGTCGCTCCCAATAATGATAATTTGCTATATTTGATTCCCCTGCGATGCAGGACAAGAGTGAATATCCTTGGAAATCAGAGCTTATCACTGATTGACACCGCTCCAATTAAATTAAGGAATTTTTAAATTTACTAGTCCAATTAAAAATGAGATATGGATACAACTATGAAATTACCTGAAGTAAAAAACTTTATAGGTGGAACCTTTGTTAAAAATGGAGAAGAGACAATGGAGGTTTTTAGTCCGCTCAGCGGCGAAGTTATCTCTACCCTCCCGATATCTACTAAAAGTGATGTAGATGAAGCAGTAAAGTCTGCACAAAAAGCATACCCGCTGTGGTCGGCAATGACGCTGAAAGAAAGAGTACTGATTTTCTTTAAATACAGAGCTTTGCTGGAACGGAATAAAGATGAGTTAGCGAAGTTGGTTCAATTGGAGAACGGAAAAACATATTCAGAATCCATGGCCGAAATGGAAAAGAGCATGGAATTGTGCGAATTCGCCTGTTCAATGCCACAGATCGTTACCAACGAAATTCAAGAGGTTAGCCCGGGTGTTGAATGTAGAATTGAGAGAAAGCCCCTAGGTGTGATTGCTTCAATTTCTCCATTTAATTTTCCTAACATGGTTCCTCATTGGACCATGCCAAATGCAATCGTTTTAGGAAATTGCATGATTCTTAAGCCTTCCGAAATGGTGCCACTTAGTGCAGTTAAGATTGCAGAATTACTAAAAGAAGCAGGCTTACCCGACGGTGTTTTCAATATCGTGAATGGCGGTAAAGAGGCAGTGGAATCAATCTGCGATCACCCCGGAATAGAGGCGGTTTCATTCGTGGGTTCCACGCATGTAGCCAAAATCGTATATAAGCGGGCGACGTCTACGCTCAAACGCTGTGTGGCCTTAGGTGGAGCCAAAAATCACTTGATTGTATTACCCGATGCTCATCCCGATATGACCGCTTCAAATGTTGTCGCCTCAATGTCCGGATGTGCAGGACAGCGGTGTATGGCTGCAGCCGTTATGGTTGGCGTAAGCGATGTTGATCACATCATTTCCAAGATGGTTGAAGAAGCAAAATCTATTGTTCCGGGCGAAAATTTGGGCTCAGTTATTTCCAAAGAAGCCAAAGAGCGTATTGAGAAGTACATCACAGATGCTGAAGAAGCCGGAGCAAGTATTCTTGTCGATGGAAGAAATGCGACGGTTGAGGGAAAAGAAGGCGGATATTATGTGGGACCTACCATTATTGATCATGTTACAACCGACATGACCGTCGCCACAGAGGAAATTTTTGGACCGGTGATTTCGATCATTCGAGCCAAAGACCTGAATGAGGCTATTTCGATCGAAAACAGTTCTGACTATGGAAACGCCGCTGCGGTATTCACCCAAAATGGAGGTCTTGCAAAGCAAGTAATGGAACGAGCCAGCGCAGGAATGATCGGAGTAAATATAGGAGTACCGGTGCCAAGAGAGCCGTTTTCATTTGGTGGATGGAACGAATCTAAATTTGGCGTTGCCGATATTACCGGCAGAAGTTCGATTGAGTTTTGGACTCAGAATAAGAAGACCACAACAAAATGGAATCCTGAAGCTCAGATAAATTGGATGAGCTAAATAGTGTCTGGTCGGAAACTGTCAATTTTTATGAAAAGAGTTATTTTTGACCTGCCTACCGGTCAGGCAGGTGAGATTTTTCTTTTTTGAGAATTCTTGATGCCTAAGTATCAAGAATTTGAGGAAAATGAAAATATCGCAAAAAGAAACTTTTCTAATTTTGAAGAGTTTCCGACCAGACACTAAATAGAAATTAGTATGACTACAATGCAAAACAATACAGTTCAAAACTGTCTGGATCACACCTTATTTTCATGGTCGAAACAGGGAGGACTCGATCCTATTCATGCCGTTCGTGGCGAAGGAGTTTATATTTATGATTCAGATGGAAAAAGCTATCTGGATTTCTCTTCCCAGCTAATGAATGTAAATATCGGGCATGGGAACGAAAAAGTCATTGAGGCTGTTCATTCACAAATGAAAAATTTGCAGTTTGTTTATCCCGGAATGGCCACTGATCCCCGTGGACAATTGGGAAAAATGTTAGCTGATATAGCTCCTTCAAAGCTCAACAAAACGTTTTTCACGCTGGGTGGTGCCGAAGCAGTTGAGAACGCGATCAAATTGGCAAGAGTCTACACTGGCAGACCAAAAATTGTTTCGTTTTATCGATCCTACCATGGAGCAACCTTCGCAGCAATGTCTGCCAGCGGGGACCCGAGAAAACACGCGATGGAAAATTATGCTGTTCCTCATATGCTTCATGTCGAAAACCCATACTCCTATCGATGCCCCTGGGGAACCAGTACTCCGGAAGAGTGTGGCCAAATGGCCGCGGAACAAATGGAGCGAATTATCAAGTTTGAAAACCCGAATAGTATTGCAGCTATAATAATGGAGGGCGAATCCGGATCATCGGGATGCATCAAATATCCTCACGGATTTTGGAAAAAAATAAAAAAAATAGCCGATGAATATGGCATCTTAATCATTGACGACGAGGTGATGAGCGGTTTTGGACGAACCGGCAAAATGTTTGCCGTCGAGCACCATGTGGTCGAGCCGGATATTATTTGTATGGCCAAAGGATTGACATCAGGATATCTGCCGCTTGGCGGTGTTTTGGTGTCAGACGAAATCGCCTCCAAATTTGATGACAAACCCCTGCCCCTCGGCTTGACTTATTCAGCACATCCTGTTTCATGCGCTGCCGCTGTTGCCAACTTGCAAGTCCTTCAAGAAGAAGGTATGGTTGAAAATGCCCGAAAGATGGGTGAGTATATCGAGGGCGAGGTTGAGAAGTTGAAAGAAAAACATCCATCAATTGGTGATTTCAGAAATACCGGCCTGTTAGGGTGCATCGAATTGGTAAAGAATCGAGAGACCAAAGAACCTGTCAGCCCTTGGAATGCCGCGCCTGCTGATATGGAACCAACACTAAGAATGGCCGCCAAGATCAGAGAACTGGGAATGTTCACATTTGTCAGATGGAATTGGATTTTCATCGCCCCCCCTCTGATAATCAGTAAAGAAGAAATTGATCAGGGACTCGAAATACTATCTGAAACCATCAAAATTGCCGATGAATATTACGACTAAATGGAAGATCCTGAAATAGTCGAATTAACTGAAGATATTTCTTCTTCATCCCTTTACAGTGAAGACCTCGCCCCTGTGCCAAAAGATAAGCGAACCTGGTCTGTATGGAGTCTGACCGCTTTGTGGGTTGGAATGGCGGTCTGTATTCCGACTTACCTACTCGCTTCCTACATGATTAAATCCGGAATGGGCTGGCTGGAGTCATTGATAATTATTGGCGTCGCCAACTTAATTATTACGGTTCCAATGGTCTTAAATGGACATGCCGGAGTAAAATATGGTATTCCTTTTCCAGTAGTCGGACGATCATCCTTTGGTACTAACGGAGTTCAAATTCCATCCTTAACTAGAGCAATTGTTGCCTGCGGATGGTTTGGGATTCAAACCTGGATTGGAGGTTTGGCTATTTATGCAATCATTGCTGTGGTTATGGGCTTCGATGCCACAACCGACTTAACGATTGGCACATTTATCTGCTTCCTCATCTTTTGGTTCGTTAATATGATTTTCATTTGGAAAGGAACCGAAAGTATCAAGTGGTTGGAAGAATATTCCGCGCCCATTCTTATTCTGATCGGATTCATCCTGATTGGATGGGGAGCCTACACCGCGGGAGGATTCGGCGTCGTTTTAGATCAGGGCGAACAGTTGCGAAATCCTTCTTCAGAATTGACAATTGAGAACGGAACCGCTTATCTGGAAATTTCTCCTTTGAAGGACAAAGACGGAGTCTTCAAGGCACAACAATACGAGCTGGTTACTTCCGATGGGGAAGAAATATTCAATGGCAATTATGAAAATATTCTCCATGGAGAAAAGATGGAAATGAAAAGTATTAGCGATCCATCGAATTACAAAGATGGAGATCTACTGTTCCGTGTTATAGCCAATCCGATGGAAAAAGTAAACGATCCGAATGCAATTGTTGCCAAATCTTCATTGGTTCCAATT
>CAZCAD010000348.1:0-4122 GCA_964496525.1 uncultured Flavobacteriales bacterium
ATAAAATCAACAATTCAACAATTCTCCATTCAACAATTAATTTATCTCTAAGCCACAATGACGTTTACCCTTTCGTCAACTCCTTAAAAACCTCCTCCATACTCCGTTCTTCCAAACGAATGGTAAGAACCAGCAACTCATTATCCTGGGCAAACTTGGCAATATCAGCCCTGGGATCTTGATCCCCTTCAGATGAGAACAACCACTGATTGCCTTCAAGCTGTTTCACCGATGAAATATTGTTGATCTTAGACAACTGGCTTCTGGTAGTTTCCTGATCAAATTCAACAAAAACCGTCTTCTTGCGAACATCGACCTGCTGAATTTTTTGGGCCGTATCGTCCGCAACAATTTTACCTTGTTTTATAATGATTACCCGATCACAAATCGCCTCCACTTCTTGCATAATATGGGTCGATAGCATGACCGTCTTTGTCTTTCCGATTTCCTGAATTAATTTTCGAATTTCCTCAAGCTGGTTTGGATCTAATCCTGAGGTCGGTTCGTCCAGGATTAACACTTCGGGGTCATGAATTAAGGCCTGCGCCAATCCAACTCGCTGTCGATATCCTTTTGAAAGGGTGCCGATTTTTTTATTTTGCTCAATTTCCAATCCAACCAGTTCAATCAATTCCAAAACCTTTGCTGTTCTATTAGAAATCTTATAAATGGAAGCAACGAAAGACAGATATTCCTTTACATACATTTCCAGATACAGCGGATTATTTTCCGGAAGATATCCAAGCCGTTTTCTTACTTCCATCGAGTGTGTATCCACATTCCATCCACATACTTCAGAAGATCCTTCAGATTTTGGAATGTAGCAAGTCAGGATTTTCATCATGGTTGATTTCCCTGCACCGTTTGGGCCCAGAAAACCGACGATTTCGCCTTGCTTTATCTCAAAGCTAACCTTATCAAGTGCTGCCTGGTCACCATAGTATTTCGAGACTTCCTCAACTTTAATGGACACGGGAAAATTCCTTTTAGATTCGAATCACGAAAATAACGGAATTTGTGGCATTAATTACAGCGGTAGTTCAAATATTTAAAACTAATTTCATAATTTTCATGCTTGTCTACATTTCAGGACTTTGGTCCCTTTTTATCCTTCCACAACTTGTCAAAGATTAAACGGTAAATCAAATATGCGATTCCCAATGCTGATCCTGCATAAAGCACTTTAGATCGCTCATTTCCAGATTCTACCAAACTTCCCTCTTGTCCAACAATCCAGGTATACAGAAACACCAGACCAACAGACAGAGCAATGGCAACTAAGGTCTTAAGCAAGGTCTTCACCTAAACAAGATAGCTCTTTCCTCGAAATTTCTGTCCTGAGCGGACCATGTGGTTGATTTCTAAAGAGAAATCTATAAGCTCTATTAATCCAACACCGCTGAAAGGGCAGAAATTAAATGATCAATCTCCTCTTCAGTGTTATAATGAACGAGCGAGACCCTAACGACACCGTTTTGATCAACAAGATTTTCGGCTTTGACGATTTCCTTGGCGTAGAAATCTCCAAATCGAATGCCGATTTTATGAACATCAATCATCTGGACAATTTCTTCACTATCACGATCTTTAACTACGAATGAAATGGTCGACACCCTCTCTTTCTTATCTGCGGAAGTCTTTCCGATTATTTTTATGCTCGTCCGATTCCGAAGAAAATCAAACAGTTTTTCTGCCAATTTTTCCTCATGATTGGCGAATAGATCGAAGACTTGAGTATAGATTTCGGAATTGCTCGAAGCAGTGTTCGGAAAATGTCGCTCATGAAGTTCAACCAAATAATCACAAACACCGGCCATACCGTAGGTAAGTTCATAATTTAAGTTTCCGGGTTGAAATTTATAAGGTATGCGGTCTTCAAGAAAGTAATGATTGATCCCTTTCATTTTCTTTAGTAATTCGTACCGGCCATACATCAAACCGCAATGGGGCCCAAATACTTTATAGCAACTAAAGACATAAAAATCAACATCCAGAGCCCTGACGTCCACACGGCGATGAGGCGCAAAGGCTACTCCGTCCACACAAATAAGACTACTCTTTTCATGAACTTTCACGGCAATTTTCTTCACATCGTTAATTGTACCAAGAATATTTGAGGCGTGGACAACAGATACAAGTTTGGTTTTTTCGGTCATGAGTTTGTCCAACTCATCGAGGTCTAATTCATACGTCTCAGGATTTACTTGCCAATATTTTACGACTATTCCTTTCTTTCTCAGATCCGTCCAGCATGAACCATTGGCCTCATGTTCAGAATTTGTAATTATTATTTCGTCTCCCTGATTCCAATCTTCGCTAATGCACAAACTGAATATTCTAAGCAATGCCGTGGATGATGAACCCATAATTACTTCTTCCGTTCGTTCTGCGTTGATCAGCTCCCGAAGCCGTTCAACGGCCTCCTTAACTTTTTCAGTTGCCGTTTTGGATACAGCGTAGGAAGCACCGTGCTGCACATCCCAATTTAGAAGATACTCTGAGATTCGGTCTGCAACTACTTGAAGTGTATGTGAACCACCGGCATTATCCATAAAAATGAAATCCTGCGATAAGGCAGGAAATTGGGACCTGCTGTATTCAAGGTCCAGCACTGTCATTTTTTCTATTTCCTCATTCATGCTGTTGTTGACATTATTTGAACAGTATTGTACGCTCAACGCAATTCTCACCAAAAGAATAAGGCATAAAATCCAGTGATGGCATCTCTTTGGTGATAAGAACATTCGCCGTTTTTCCTATGGTAATTGATCCCAATTCAGAACCAAGTTCCATCGCATGCGCACCATTTATTGTTGTTGCATTCAGTGCTTCTGCCGGTCGCAATTTCATTTTGACGCAGGCGAGTGATTGAACCAATTGCATATTTCCGCTTGGAGTTGATCCCGGATTAAAGTCTGTAGCTAACGCAACTGCCAAATCATTATCCAACATCTGCCGAACCGGAGAGTAGGGGATATTTAGAAAGAAGGAGCAAGAGGGTAAAGCTGTGGCAATGGTGGAGGAACCCTTTAAGGCAGCAATGTCATTTTCATCCAGTTCCTCTAAATGATCAACCGAAATTGCTCCATGCTTTACTCCCACCGAAACTCCGCCCTGAATTGAGAATTGATTGACATGTATTTTTGGTTTCAAACCGGCTTTCGCTCCGGCTGCTAAAATACGATGCAGTTGATCAGATGTAAAATAATTTCGCTCACAAAAGACATCGATGTATTCTGCCAAATCTTCGTCGACGACCTTGGGTATCATTTCATTAATTACCAAATCCACGTAAGCTTCCTGATCTTCTTTGAACTCCAAAGGAAAAGCATGGGCTCCTAAAAATGTTGCTTTAATCCTCAGATCAGACTGCCGTTTTAATGTCTTCACAACTCTCAACATCTTCAATTCCGAATCGACGGACAATCCATAACCACTTTTAATTTCTATCGCTCCGGTTCCAAAAGATCGAACCAAGTCCAGACGTTTCAGTGCATCCTCTATCAGGTCCTCTTCGGACTTTTGAGCTAATTTCTTTGCTGAGTTAAGAATTCCTCCACCTTTTTTTCCAATCTCTTCGTATGATAAGCCGTTGATTCTATCTACAAACTCACTTTCCCTCGTTTCAGCAAAGACCAGGTGTGAGTGTGAATCACAGAAAGCCGGAAGAACATATTTGCCTTCTGCGTCAATGACCTCTACATTATTCCAATCTGTTAATCCGGCAAGATTTGCCATCTTACCGTAATCCGAAATGCGACCATCTTCAACCGCCAAATAAGCATTTTCAAGAATTTCTAATTCATTTAGCTCGGCTCCCTTAAGTGGCTGATCATTTCCCTCCAAAATTCCTGCTAAACCTTTGATATTTTTAATAAGGATATTCGACATCATGATGAATGAAGTGCGCGATAAAAGTAATAAAGAGTTCTAGACTGGGGGTTCCGAAATACGGATATCCTTAATCATCAACTGCAAACTACTCGAACCTTGCCAGTGATTCTCTTCCAGGGTGTAAACAATATCGAAAGGCTGATGTTGAATTTTGGGGAGCCAATGACCCAATCCAAAGGCAATTCCGTTTAATCTAATATCCGGAAATTCTTCTTGATAAATACTGAG
>CAZCAD010000349.1:0-4110 GCA_964496525.1 uncultured Flavobacteriales bacterium
GTCGCTGCATTAATACTCATTCCGCCCGGGGCACTGCTAAATGTACCACCCGCTAAACCGGTAATAACTGGTGTTGGATCAGGATCTCCGGTACAGTATGAAGCGGCCGAATAACTAAAGGAAGCATCGTCTGGTGGAGTAATTGTAAGCCCAACACCACTGCTGTTCGGACAAGGCCCGGAAGTAGTATAGGTCACGATGTACGCTGCCGGGGTAGAGGCGCTTAAATCAATTTCACCGGTAGCTGCATTAATGACCAGTCCGGGTGGAGCGCTTGTGAATGTTCCACCGGCTAAGCCTGTGATGGTTGGTGTTGGATCGACACCATTTTGACAGTAGGCAGGAGCAGCATAACTAAAGGAAGCATCATCCGTTGCATTAATTGTTACGACTACATCACTGGAATTTGGACAGAGTCCGGCTGTGGTATATGTTACCGTATATGTTCCGGGAACAGAAGTGCTCACGTCAATCTCACCGCTAGCTGCATTAATACTGAGTCCCCCGGGAGCGCTTGTGAATGTTCCACCAGGTAAACCGGTGATTGTTGGTGTCGGATCAGGATCAGTTTCACAATAAGCAGGAGACGTATAGCTGAATGAAGCGTCATCTAATGGAACAACTGTAATATCCCCAATCATACCAACCCCCACATGAGGATCACATTGATAATTATAAAAGCCCGGAGTATTAAACACAAATATGAATACCCATGGGGCACCGGCTACAGAATTTCCAAAGCCTTCGGGATTTAAAGGGTAGGTTGCAATTGTTCCATTGACATTATGGAAACCAAGGACGTTTGTCCAACGAACGGTATCTCCCTGGCATATTGAGATACTTGATGGGATGAATACATCGCTGGTAACAGTTACATCGAATAGTGATTGGGCATTTGCCTTATTGGGCAGAAAACCGAATCCTAATATCAACAATGTCAATCCGGTTCTAATGAAGCACGATTTCATTTTCTTAGATTTTAGTTACTAATTGAAGCTCCTTTTGTTTCGTCCGCTGAGAGTTTAATTAAACTATTTTGCCCGCGACAAGTGATTTTATCTGACAATCTTCATGTTACTCCAAAAGGATGCTTATAAAGGACGGTTTTTTTTTCAATTCGTTGCTCTTTATCTTGGAAAACAAAGAGCGAGTCAATGATCAACTACAATTATTCGTTGATGAGGTCTTTGAAACCTGAAAGAGAAAACTAGAGTAGATTGATGATATGTGCCTTAATTGGAGTTCGTGTTTAAAGTGCCCCTGTATAAAACTTTATCCCAAATTCAAATCCCTCCTGAATATCAGTGACACTTTCGAACATTACGAAATTTCCAATAATATCGTCGCCATAAGAAATCTCCTCGTAAAACCCTCCATTTTTTTCTAAAGCGTCTATTCCGGCGGCCATACGAATAGGTGCATCGATATAAGGTTCAAGCTCTCTTAAATATTTGATAACATCAGGCAACCAGGCGACTTCCTCCTCTCCTGCGTGTGACCAGTCATCTACCAAAATATAGAACGACAACACGTATGCCTCACATCCTGAATTAATAATTGTAACCGAAGGTCCACTTGGCAGATTACATTTCTCAGTTCCTACTCGATCAACCAATTCAAATGACTGCCTGATCTTTTCATCTGCCACCGGTTCCGGAATTGATCGTGTACAATCATCTTCTTCGATTTCTTCATCAGTATTACCTTCTTCAATTATCATGGTGTCAATATCTTCTTTAATAATCGCTTCCTGTTCGTCTAAACCGGAGCCGCAGGAGATAGTAGAAATAAATAGTATTGCAAAAATCGA
The DNA here is from genome assembly GCA_964496525.1 of uncultured Flavobacteriales bacterium. Lineage (GTDB taxonomy): Bacteria > Bacteroidota > Bacteroidia > Flavobacteriales_D > Crocinitomicaceae > JAKSBJ01. The sequence continues at coordinate 1,811 of CAZCAD010000349.1, forward strand.
TACTTGCTTCATAATCAAAAGTTAAACCTTTGTTAAAATAGTAAAATCAATCGTTTATGGTTCAGTTTTTGATTCCAGGCTTAGAAATTAAAACGAGTCGAATGAAGCGCAAAGATTTTCTAATTAACACCGGCCTGGCCGTTTTTTCAATTTCCGCATTTGGATCTGTGCAGAAGAAAGATGACTTTTTTGAAGGTGATTGTGAAACCACGAGTGATATTTTGGGTCCATTCTATCGACCAAAAGCACCATTAACCCAAGATTTGACCTTTGAAGGGATCAAAGGAGCAATCGTCAATATTGAAGGAAAAGTTTATTCTGATTGTGACAATCTTCTGGAAGATGCTCTGGTTGAAATCTGGCACTGTAGCACAGCCGGTGATTATGACAATGGATCGAAGAAGTTTTTGTACCGCGCGAGATGGGTGACAAATGCGAAAGGTGAATACTCCTTTAAAACTGCCTTGCCCGGTAAATATCTAAATGGAGGTCAATACCGACCTGCTCACATTCACTTTCGAGTTAGAGCCAAGGATCATCAAGAATTAATTTCTCAGCTTTATTTTAAAGGAGACCCACATATTGCGGACGATCCGTGGGCGTCCCGGTCGGAAGCCGAACACCGTATCCTTCCAATAACCTTGGAAGATACTCAAGGAAACCTGACGGTCAATTTCGACATCTTCTTAAAAAGTAAATCTTAGTCTGTATTTGTTCATGCCGAAAGATTATGAACAGGTTCTAAAAGATCGCCATTTTTATTCGGTGCCTGTACTTTCCTCTAAACTTAATAACCGTACCAACTTTGAATTGAGAAATGAAGTAGGATCTCATTGTGCGATTTGCCACATTATTGGCATTTGACAATCGTAGCTTGGTGTCGGCAGCGACAAAAATGTCAAAATGTTCGCCCAATCTAAACTTCAAGTCGCCCGAACATTTGATGTACCGGTAGTTGAGTAAGCGATCCTGCCCATTCGCCCTGAAAAGAAAATCTGTGTAAAATCGATTAAAGTAAGCTGCTGTGAGAGATCCTTTTACGGATTTCGCCTTTACATGAAGGCCGGCCTGGGTAATGAACTGATTGTAGCCAAATTTGTCTTGTAATTGATCGCTGCGATGCGTATAACCGACTCGTGTCAATATTTTTGCCTTTTTACCCAATGGAATCTTATTTCCCACACCGGCAGAATAATATCTCCAGAGTCGGTTTTGGCTCAATTCACTGTTTGAGACATCCTCCGTCTCTACAACATAATGTCGTTGGTGCGTAGTTGCGTAAAGCATGTAGCCCATTTTACGTTTTATTTTATACTTGTAATTGACGGTCACATTTAAGCCATAATCAAAAAAGTAAAAGCGGTCATAGTTTTCTCTCTGATAATTCTTTAGCTCTGAGAACGGTTTCAAAGAGAGATGCACTCTTTTGTTCAATTTTAAATAAACCTCATTAGAAAGGGACATCGACTTATACGAAAGCGGAACGCCCAATAAATTGTCTTCATCTACTCCGGTTCGAACATAATTTTTTATACTATATCGAAGTGAATTAGTCAGCTTTCTAAGGTTCTTGTATCGATATTCTATAGATGCTCCTGCCGCAGATGATTCAATAGATTGATCCGGTTTTAGAAAAGCTTCCTGATAATTAAAATCTAATGTGATTGTATGGATTTTATGCCATGAATAAGTCATCAATCGCATGCTGCTTCCCACAACCGGAGAGCTTTTCCACAATTGTTGTCTTACCATGGGAGTTCCTTCCGATGGCACGTAAGTCATGGGTGCGTTGAGCAGATTAAAGGCGTAACCGATATGAGGTTTTACGCTGAAATAATATCCGGCTTTTTGGGAAAATGTCTGTAAGGCCATAATTAACATTGAGGTTAACAGGAGGGCTCGCTTATTCATGCTCATGAGTGTTTAGCATACTGATATTTTCTATCTGCTCTAATCCCTCTTCCTGCACATTGGTTAATAAAGTTTCGTTTGTTAGAGTTGAATCGCTGTTGAGATCGTTTGAGGGTGCCGCTACAAAAGAGACGACAAGGACCAGAAAAAGAAAAGCGATGTATGGACCTGATGGTTTGATGCATTTCATAGTGTGATTGTTTTGTTAAATAGTTTGTTTGCTTTATTATGAAACAGTTGTATGAAATAAAACCCTACCCATTTACCTGGAAAAGATTTTCCGGACCGAAGACGGAAGACTGAAGTTCAATTCCGGTTTCCGTCTCCTATCTCCGTCAATTTTTTCCAAAATCTGTTTGAGCCCTTGTTGATTGACCATCTGAATACCC
>CAZCAD010000350.1:0-4109 GCA_964496525.1 uncultured Flavobacteriales bacterium
ATCAATAAGGAAGATCACAAAGTTTCAGGAGCCGTCGAAAAGTGTATTCCTCAGATCGAAAGATTTGTCTCAAGGGCGCTAAAGAATATGAAGGAAGGAGGTCGACTATTTTACATTGGATCGGGGACTTCGGGACGATTGGGAATTGTTGACGCATCCGAGTGTCCACCTACCTTTGGGGTTGAACACGGTCTTGTAGTCGGATTGATGGCCGGAGGTGATAAAGCCATGAGAAAAGCCGTGGAATTTGCTGAAGATGATTTCGACCAAGGATGGCTTGATTTGCTTGATCATTCGATTAATGAAAAAGATACACTTGTGGGCATTGCAGCTTCTGGAACAACTCCTTATGTCGTCGGTGCGCTGGAAAAAGCGAATTCTGAAGGCATTCTAACCGCCGGAATCACCGGTAATCCGGAAAGTCCGCTGGCAAAAACTGCCCAACATCCGCTGGTTGTTGTTGTAGGTCCTGAATTTGTAACCGGAAGCAGCCGAATGAAGTCAGGAACGGCCCAAAAACTAGTCCTCAACATGATCTCGACTTCTTTAATGATCGGATTAGGTCGTGTCAGAGGCAACAAAATGGTGGATATGCAACTGAGCAACAATAAGTTAGTCGATAGAGGCATAAGGATGATCATGAATGAATTACAAATCGACGCCAAAACGGCAAAAACGCTACTGAAAACACATGGCAGCGTTCGCAAGGCAGTGGATTTTCTCAAGGAGAATTAGTCTAAATCCGAAGACCAATAATACAGACATCATCAACCTGCTCTAAATCCCCCTTCCATGCTTCAAATTGCTTTAGTAGTTCATCCCCTTGTTCTTCCACTAACAAATGAGACGTTTGGACCAACAGATTCTTCAACGATTTGTACTTGAATTTTTTTCCTTTCTCACCACCAAATTGATCAGGATATCCGTCAGAAAAAATGTATATACTACTTCCTGACTCGATTTTAATCAAATGATTCTGAAAGGCTTTAGCAAATTCATATTTTCCGATAGGTTGTTTATCTGCCTTAACTTCAAACATTTCTCCATTTGGTTGAACAATATACAAGTTGTTATGTGCTCCGGCATATTCTAGAATTCCATTCTCTCTGTCAAGGGAGCAAAGTGCAATATCCATCCCATCCTTTACATCCTCTTCACTCTTCTCAAAGGTTTCCAGAACAATCTCTCTTGTTTTCTCTAAAATTTTTGCCGGTGTATCGAGCCGAAATTCTCTTACAGATCGGTTTAGCGCTCCGTGACAAACTACACTAACCATGGCACCGGGTACCCCATGCCCTGTACAGTCTCCAACAGCAAAGAGTGTCTTGTTTTCAATTCTATTTATCCAATAGAAATCACCGGCGACTATGTCTTTTGGAAGGTAGAGTATGAAACATTCACCCAATCTCTCTTTGGCATAGGATATCGGCGGCAATATCGCTTTTTGTATTCTTTTTGCATAAGAAATACTATCTGTTATCTCACGATTTTTTTCTTCAATTTGGTCGAATGCCGATTGTAGTTGAGAGGTACGGTGCGCAACCCTGAGTTCCAGTTTTTTCTTAGCTCGTTCAAGTTTTCGCGTTCTCCACCTTAGAATCAGATAAGCGAAATATATGAGTATAATTCCCATCGAAATTCTAAATATCCAGGTCTGCCAGAAAGGAGGATTAATTATCAATTCGATGGTGTCGGGAGAATCATCCCACACTCCATCTTTGTTCATTGATTCAACTTTGAAAGTATATTCGCCGGGGGGAATGTTCGAATAAATGATCTCTTTTTGATCTGTAACCGGAGACCAGTCTGAATCAAAATTTTCCAGTATAAATCGATATCGGACTCTTTCCGGTGCGGAAAAAGAAATACCGATAAAACTAAAGGTCAAGTGATTTTTATCATACGGAAGTTCAAGCTTTTCGGGAACATCGGTATGTCTCTTAAGCGTAACTTTTTCTACTGACCAATCAGTATCTCGTTTATTGAGTTTTACCTTGGTTATCTGAGTAATCGGAGGTGTGTCAAGAATTCGATCCTCATTTTTATGAAATATTAAAAGACCTTTATTCGTTCCAATTGCCAGTTCATTTTCGCTCAAATGTAAGAGTCCTGTGGCCTCCCCGATAAGACCTTGATCTCGGTTATATTTCTTTAAACTAATGCGTTTCTCTTGATAGTAAGTATTCAAGTCTAAGTAGGTTATTCCCTTCTGCGAACTGATCCAAAATCCCTGTCCTTCAGGCAAAAAATCTGCAAATTTGGCGTCCATGAGTCCGTCTTCGACTTTTATCGAATCCAGAATCTCGAATTTATTATTCTCAAAAGAGCATCTGTATATTCCATGGTCTACCAATCCAAACCAATAATATCCTTGATAGTCTTCAATTCCTCCAAGGCCTGCTTCTTTATTAAGTCCGCCTGGAAACAAGTCAGTTTGAAGAGAGTCAGTCTCATAGCTGTAAACTTGCCAAGATCGTTTTTGCATTCCCATCCATATATTTGCCTTGGAATCCTCGTAAAATGTCATTGCTCGTTGCCTGCCGGGATTCTTTGTTGACCTGAAACCTTTACCGCTGCCTTCGTAGTAGCGCCTGGCACCACCACCATCCGACCCCCACCATAGTCCGCCTCGGGAATCCACATGAAGTCCAAATCCGCCTGAATGAGGATGTTGAATTAATTTTTGTCCATCATATTCAAAAATTGACCCCGCCCCACCATAAAGAATAAACCAAATATGCCCGTCAGGGTCAAGAGTAATGTTCTGTACCATCAAAGTGCTAAGTCCATCCTTCTCATTTATTTGAATTATCTCGCCATTCTTACCAAACATAGTTACGCCCCCCATACTTGCGACCCACAGATTTCCTGCCGAATCCTTCACCATCCCACTTATCACATCGTTACTCATCCCATTAGCAGTGGTAAAACGAGAAAACCGTTCGTCAACTAATTGGCTGACTCCCGAGCCGTAAGAAGCGCACCATACCGTGCCTTCGCGATCAACCATTACATTCCAAAGTGTATTAAGACCTAATCCTTCACTTTCACCATAACCATAGGCAGTGGTATCTCCATCAAATTTTATCAAGCCATAATTCCAGCTTCCCAGCCATAAGTTTCCTCTCTTATCAGTTGCGATGGACATTATTGGTGTACCAAAATCATATTCCGCTATTACTCCATCGTCATAATGCATTATTTTTCCCCACCCACCGAACCAGAAGGTGCCATCATTTGCCTCAGCAAACCCAACAGCAATACCAAGATTAAACATCTTTTCACCTTCCTTTTCTTTAAATCGCCAAACTTCCTTATTAGATCCAATCCATAGATTTCCATCTGAATCGTAATTTAATGAACGTATCATCCTCTTTTCAGCCTGAATCGCATCGAGGTCCAGATAATGTTCAATTTTACCGTTACGGAATAGGTCAACACCCATTGATGTTCCGATTAAAACTCCTCCATCTCTGTGCTCAGCCAGACACCAAATCTGTTGGTTTACAAGACCATCTTCCACGCTATAGTTCGTAAATTCGAATCCATCGTACGAGCTAAGTCCCCGTTCTGTAGCCATCCAAAGAATACCGTGCTCATCTTCGATGATGTAATGAATCGACCTGTAGACCAATCCATCGGTTTCATCAAAGTTTTGAATCTCAAATCCATCAAGTCGATTTAGACCGGATCTCGTCCCTACCCATATATATCCTTTTGAGTCTTGAAAGATATATTCAGTAGTAGATCCCAGGAGGCCCTCTTCGGAGGTATAGTGTTTGAAATTATAGATTCCTCCGGCCGACCTGACTGTAATTTTAGTTGGCTGAGAATAACTCGCCAAACAAAGAGAAAATGTAAGTAGGAATAAAGGACGATTCATTCGGATTTTAGATCAGAAATAGAAGGTTCATTTAAATATGTCGATTTTTTTTCAATTTTCTCCCTTCATTTCGTGCAATTTCCCCAGCAACGGCAACGCTTTAGTCCTCTTCTGTTAACAATTATTAACAGCGACCCTCTTATAGAAGGCGTATACTGTATTTAACTTTGAAAGATTAGACTTAAAACAAAGAAAAATGGAAGATATTCCTACTAGTCAAACCGCT
>CAZCAD010000351.1:0-1024 GCA_964496525.1 uncultured Flavobacteriales bacterium
CTTTTAATCTGGATTTCTCGCCTATTAATAATGATTTGGCAATTCTTGGAATAGATGACAAAAAGCAGACGATTGCAATTTACGATGTCAACAGCGGTCAAAAGAAAAAGGAAATTTTCAGAGAGGGGAATGATAAAACTTTTCCAACCGCCATCGCCTATTCGCCGGACGGAAAATCTTTGGCCTGCGGTATTTCAAATGTCAATCAAGGAATAAGAATTTGGGATGTTGAGACTGGAGATTTGAAATTAACAATAAAGCATGCTTACGATGTCACTGACATCGATTACAGCCCCGATGGCAAAATAATAGCCGGTGGAGGTATCGACAATAAGGTCACCATGTGGAATGTTACCGGAGGTTCAAAGGTTCGTACACTAACCGGATATGAAGGTTATGTGAGTACTGTCGATTTTAGTCCGAACGGTAAATATATTGTTGGAGCCGGAAGGGATAGAGGACATCGTTACATTATGTGGGACGTGGCTTCCGGTCAGGTTCTGCAGTCGATTGAAGACAGGGGAGCAGATGTTAATCGACTTGCATTTAGTCCGGATGGTCTATCCATGGCCATGGCCCTGCAGACATATGGTGATGCTTTCGATGTGTCAACCGTCCTGATTTATCGATCCGGGGAAGCAGTTCAAGCCGCTCAATGGTATACATATTCTGCGAATGGTGCCAGCATGGAATTTCCGAAAGAACCGACAGTCGCGACGAAAGGCGATAGTTACTATGCTTACACTGATGTTGACCTTACCGATGGTTATTATGTCTACGGATATTACGGTATTCGATATAAAATTCTGATGGATGATGGAAGACGAGAAGCAGCCGAACGAAAAAGAGCCGATCATTATCGTAACGGATCGACAGATATAGTCGAAACTACTTTTGCTCTGGGCGACCAAACCGGAATTGACTTAATCGTTTACCGGGGAACTGCAAGATCACATTATCGAATTATTTTTATTGGGGACGTACTGCATCAGTGGGATTTCTCTGCCAGAAAGGAGAAAGAGTG
>CAZCAD010000351.1:1085-4105 GCA_964496525.1 uncultured Flavobacteriales bacterium
AATCTTTCGCACTCTCGGGAAGTGGTAATTCAACAACCTCAAACAATAACAGCTCTACTACTAACAACAACAGTTCGAATTCTTCAAACTCAACTATTTTCAAACTTAATGACAAAGTCATGGCTAATTGGAAAAATGAAGGAAAATACTGGCCCGGTAAAATCACTCGCATTAGCCAGGGAAAATATTATATCGAATATGATGACAGCGGTGTTGAGTGGTGTACAGTTGATCAATTAAAGCATAAAACCGGTGGTGATCTTAGCCCAAAAACGACAAACTACACATCAATTAATTGGAAAAAGGGAGATCGAGTCCTGGGTAATTGGGAGGGCAGGGGAAAATACTATCCCGGCAAAATCGCCGGAATAATGGATGATCAATACTTCATACAATACGATGATGGTGACACTGAATGGACAACGGCAAAATATTTGAAAAGAGAGTAAAAGGTCTTAGATTTTTCTTTTCTTTTGAAAGAACCCTTTAATTAATTCACCGGCCTCATTTTCCATTAAACCATTCTCCACTTTTGTCTTGGGATGATAGAGGTTTTTCTTGATTAATGAAGATCCATTTCTTGTATCAGTCGCCCCAAAAACAATTCGGTCAATCTGAGACCAGTAAAGCGCGCCCGCACACATGACACAGGGCTCAAGAGTTACAAAGAGCGTGCATTTCTTCAGGTATTTCGCCCCGACATATTCACTTGCGGCAGTGATTGCCTGTATCTCGGCGTGGGCGGTAACGTCAGTCAAACGCTCAGTTAGGTTATGGGCTCTAGCTATAATCTGTTTCTCCAAAACGATAACGGCTCCAATAGGAATTTCATCCTCATCAAAAGCCGCTTCGGCTTCTTTGAGTGCCTCTTTCATAAAATATTCATCTGAATAAATTTCGATCATGAGTTGTTAAAATTAGGATATTAAATCCAGTCTAATTCTTGGGCGAATAGATATTGCCCAAATTGGATTAAATTAGCCGCAAATTTAAAGGGCATGTACAGAACGCATACTTGCGGCGAGCTTCGATCAGAGCACATTGGAAACAAAGTGACCTTGTGTGGCTGGGTTCAAACCATTAGAGACAAGGGAAATCTCATTTGGGTGGACCTTCGTGATCGTTATGGCATTACGCAAGTTGTTGCCGAAAGTGAATCTACTTCTCAAGAAGTGCTGGATGCGCTAAAAGTCCTGGGTCGGGAGTTTGTTGTTCAAATAGAAGGAGAAGTCGTTGGCAGACATTCAGTAAATCCAAAGATGTCGACCGGAGAAGTTGAGATTAATGCAACAAAAGTCACGGTGCTGAACCCATCCCTGGTTCCTCCTTTTACCATCGAAGATGAAACTGATGGCGGTGAAGAATTGCGAATGAAATATCGTTATTTGGATCTTCGCCGTGATCCTGTAAAAGAAAAACTGCTGCTAAGGTCTAAAGTCTCTTTAGAGACCCGAAAATATTTTGAGACCGTTGGCTTCATCGAAGTCGAAACACCTTATTTGATAAAATCAACTCCCGAGGGGGCAAGAGATTTCGTTGTTCCAAGTCGCATGAACGTTGGTGAATTTTATGCCCTCCCACAGTCACCGCAAACATTTAAGCAACTCTTAATGGTCTCCGGAATGGATCGCTATTATCAAATTGTCAAGTGCTTCAGGGACGAGGATTTAAGAGCAGACCGTCAACCGGAATTTACACAGATCGATTGTGAGATGGCTTTCGTTGAGCAGGACGATATCCTCGAAATGTTTGAAGGTTTAATCAAACATTTGTTCAAAGCATGTCGGGATGTGGACTTTACGGAACCCTTTCCACGTATGTATTACGCCGAGGCGATGGAGCGATACGGATCTGATAAACCCGACATTCGGTTTGAAATGGAATTCTGCAATTTGAATGCTGTTGCCCAAGGAAGAGGGTTTGGTGTTTTTGATTCAGCAGAATTAGTCATTGGGATCAATGCGAAGGGCTGTGCTAAATATTCGAGAAAACAATTGGATCATTTAGTGGATTGGGTTAAGCGTCCGCAAATTGGGGCCAAAGGTTTGATCTATTGTAAATGCAATGAGGATGGTACTTACAAATCCAGCGTCGATAAGTTTTTTGATCAGGATGCTTTGGCTGAATGGGCAAGTGGCGCCGGAGCGGATAAGGGCGATTTGCTGTTGGTTCTCTCAGGCGAAACAGATTCGGTTCGCAAACAAATGAGCGAACTGAGACTGTATATGGGTGCCGAGCTTGGACTAAGAGATCCGGATGTTTTCAAACCTCTTTGGATTCTTGATTTTCCATTGGTTGAATGGGATGAAGAGAGTCAACGATATCATGCAATGCATCACCCATTTACTTCGCCTAAAGATGAGGATCTGGAGATGATTGATTCGAATCCCGGCAAGGTGAGGGCAAATGCCTATGACCTCGCTATGAACGGTGTGGAGTTAGGTGGGGGATCTATACGAATTCATAACAAAGAACTTCAGGCTCGAATGTTCGAACTACTCGGATTTACAGACGAGCAAGCGGAAAATCAATTCGGATTTTTAATGGACGCCTTTGAATTTGGGGCACCTCCGCACGGTGGAATTGCTTTTGGATTTGATCGACTTGTGGCGATGTTAGGTGGCTCGGAATCCATACGCGATTATATCGCATTTCCAAAAAACAACAGCGGTCGTGATGTCATGATCGACTCTCCTTCGAAGTTAGATGAAGATCAACTCAAGGAATTGAACATTCAACTATTGCCCGACTAAATGAAACAACTGCTAAGGTTATCCCTTCTATTAATCTGTTGGTCTTATGTTAGTCTGGCAAGTGGTCAAGATGATTATTTCAGATATATAGATTTAATCGAAAACCACCCTGACTCCATTCGACCTGAATTAATAAAAGGTTTTACAACAAGTAAAAAAATCCGGGAGAGAGCTGATTTTAGTTTTCTCATCGGTAAATCGCTTGAAAAAGTTTGGGAGTTGGATTTGGCCATACTTTACTTCAATCAGGCTGATTCGCTATATGGT
>CAZCAD010000352.1:0-4075 GCA_964496525.1 uncultured Flavobacteriales bacterium
AATTCGCGATAAATACACGATCATCTAAAGATGGATAAACATCCGTCGTTCGGGTGTATACAACTTTGACATTTTTCAGGCCGTGTTCCAGATAATGCCCGATTTTTCGGGCTATTTCCAGTGCCAGATATTTCTCCTGCTTCAAAGAGTCAGTTGTAGGCAAATGACCCGGATCCTTGCCTCCATGACCCGGATCTATGAGGATGGTGATCTCCGATTTATAAGAAAAGGAGAGTCCACACACCAACAGCATGAGAATTGTCAGCCACTTCTTCATACTGCAATTTAGAATATGATTCGGTTCAATTTTTGGCCATATTTGGGAATTAATTCAGGACTTTTTGTTCATAACCATGAAAGGAGAAATCAGATATCTTAGCTGGTGTGCAAACCTTTACATTCTATTGGGTATACTCTTTTCAGCCATTTTTATTCTCGGTGCAATCCTGCTGAATGAGGCGGATATTTATCTCTATATAATTTCAGCAGGAATCTTAATCCTGATTGGTTTTAACATGCGCAGGAATCCTTAATGAGGTATTCAGAGACTGAAATCAAAGTTTATGGTCTCTTTGGGAATCTCAGAAATAGAATACAACTTTAAGAATAAGTCAGAAATTAGTTTTAAGGGAAACCGTTTCTATTTGGGAAATAAAAAACTCCAGGTTAATTCATGGTTTGTGTCTATTCACGATTGGCGCCGCGCTCAAGAATTTTATGAGGGAAAATCGGAAACTTTCGGCGAACTATTGGATTGAATCATCCGGCTTACGATAAGCGCTAAGACTGTAAAATAAGGCAAAGATGGTGATACCGGCCTGAGTCTCCAGTACGTCCTGAAACATACATGAAAAGAAAAGGGTAATCGTCACGATAATCATAAAATAATCCCGTCGATCGTTTTCAATAATCGGTTGGATAAGCATGAGAACGAAAACGATGAATCCTATCAGTCCAAGTGATATCCAAATAGAAAGAAACTGATTGTGAGCCCTCCAACGGTTTTCTTTTAGCAATCTTGAATTGTTCTTTGTATAAGCCTCTTGAAAGGTATCGTTGAGATCACCGCTTCCCACTCCAAATAACCACTTTTCTTTTAAAATCATTAAGGCCGTACCAAGATGCTCGATACGCTGAAGCATGGAATGACCATTTGGATCACCACCATCTTTGTACATCTGATACTCATACATGAAGGACTGTAGCCTGGCTTTGTAGCCTGAATTTATCATGACCGAACAATTTCCTTCCTCGATAAAATGAACCTCATCATCGCTTAAGGCCCAAACCGCAACTGAATCTTTTTTCTCTCCCTTCGAAGTTAGATAGCGCATAAGAGTTCCGAACATGGGTTGACCTCTTCGATCCAAAGAATCGTAGGCAATTTCTGAGCGTTCATTCCATTCTGATTCCAGCTCCTGTTGGTTCATATTAATCCAAATGTAATGCCCGTTTTCGGTATGCTTATTCTCGAAGTTATGGTAGTATGCGTTGCCATTAGCGGTTTTATCCCCGAGGAGTTCATCATTGATCTCTTCAACACTTGCAAATGTAGATAGCTGTTGCAAAAGCATCGCGAAAGAGACGATAATAATTGAGGCAAAAACAAAACCTGCAAGCAGACGGTATCGAATATTTGAAATATTCCTGAGAGCATATATAATGGAACAAATCGTGATAATGCCAAGTAATAAATAACCATTCAGAACCTGAGATTTAAGCAAGTAAAAAACAAACCAGGGAATCAAGGAGCTGATTAAAATTCGACCGCCGATTTTTTGTATGACACAATAAATTGAAATGAAAATACCCAATACCAAAAGGGTGGATAAGCGGACATGCGAGATAAAGAGCGACATTTTTCGCACATCGTGACCTTCGTGTTCAAAGTAGTGAAAGGAGACGTAATTATAGATTGTAGTATACGCCAGCATGCCCAGAAAAACGAATAATATGAAATTGAAAAACCGCTTCTCAAGAGGTTCTGATGTAGCCATTGCCAAAGGAATTGCGATCAATGGCAATTTCATTCGTATATCACGAAATCCGTAATCAAAATTATCGCTCCAGAGAAGCGAGATGGCCCCGAAGAAAAAGATGAAAGCAACAAACCAAATGGATTTTTTGGCTTTAAATCGGTCCCAATAATTTTTGAAGTCAGCCTCGATGAGCCAATTGGACATAATCCAAATTGCTCCTATACTCATTAAGACATTGGAAAGAGTAATTCCAACCGTTAATATGGTTAAGGCAGTAAGTCTGAGATATAAGTGGGCCGGTAGGTTAAACCACTTGTCAAACATGGTAGACTAATTGGATTAGGGTTTTGATTATTCTACTTTTTTGTTCAGTATCTTATTATAACGAGGTAAATCGTTTAATATTTCAACAGCCCGTAGAATGTACTCATCGTTTGCAAGGCCATGATCAATACGTCCTTTAGTGTAATGATAGCGGCCAACAATTTCATCCTCAAGGATCATGATAATTTCATCCTTATATTTAACTAAATCTCTAGTTTTAGAAGGCTTTAGTTTATCAAGCAGAGCAAGATATTCGGCTTCCCCCGCACCATATAAATTCTCTTCTTTAGCCACGAGTTTCAGTTCTTTCATGACTTCATAGGAGGCGGTACTGTAATCAAAATCCTGATCCAAGACGTAGCCTTTAAAGTCCTCAAAGTTGGCATCAGAAAATTTGTACCCTCGAGCATCACCGATATCTTCCGTCTTTGCTCTGAAAGATGTTGCGTAATTAAAAATGATATTTTCTAAAATTAAGGTGACGGTCAATCCGGACAAATCCAAAATATCTACTTCTGTGTCCGGTTCAACCCCTCTTCCATCAATTACTTCCCTACCATTCATCGTTTTAAAAGAGGTAATTAGGGAATCTGAAATGGCCGAGGCATCATCACCTGCATCTCGATTTGTGTAATCCAACTTTTGGATACATCTGCCAGAAGGAGTATAATATTTGGCAATAGTCACCTTTACCCTGGCGTTATATTTCAAATCCAATGGTCGTTGAACTAATCCTTTTCCGTAAGAGACCTCTCCAAGGATGACGGCCCTATCCAAATCCTGAAAAGCCCCGGATACAATTTCACTCGCTGATGCTGAGCCTCCGTCGATCAAAACCACTATCGGAATTTGAGTGTCAATCGCTTTGAATGCAGCCGTGTATCCCCTGTTGTCCAGCTCTTTTCTGCCTTTCATACTAACAATCGGTGACCCCTTTGGCACAAAAAAATTGACAATCTTAACAGCCTCCAATAGAAGTCCCCCACCATTTCCTCTCAGGTCAAAAATAAATTTGGTCATTCCTTTTGATTTCAAATCAGAAAAAGCCTGACTGATTTCACTTGAGACGTCGCGTGTAAATGAGGTGAACTTGATATAACCTACATCTTCATTCACCATTCCATGAAAAGGAACCGAACTCAATTTCACTTCTTCTCGCAACAAGGTTTTTTCAATTTCTTCGCCATTTCTGTCGACGGTTATGATAATTTCCGATCCGGGTTTTCCTTTTAGCTTTTCAGAAATCTCCTCCATAGTCAGCTCGTCCACATTTCGACCGTCAATGGCTTTAAACAAGTCTCCTGCACGCAGGCCCGCCTTTTCTGCGGGATAACCTTCATGCGGATCAATGATGGCCACTTTATCACCGACTTGTTGAATAATGGCGCCTATTCCACCATACTGACCGGTGGTCATCAGCTTATAATCTTCAATCAGTGATTCGGGAATATAATTGGTGTAAGGATCCAATTCTTTGAGCATGGCATCAATAGCCGTTTTCATTAAATGACCGGGATTCGGCTCATCAACGTAATTAATATCTATATTTTTATAAACCAATTCGAAGAGTTCAAGATTCTTTAAAACCTCAAAATCCACGGTCTGATCATCCGACTATGACTGGGCATGACTGCCTATTACAAATAGCAACATCGCCATCCCCAAACCTGTCCGCCTACAGGCGAATATCCATTTCACACCTTTCATTATCCTAATTTTTCCAGTTGTTGTAAAAGTACTTTTAATTTATTCTCAAGAAGATCATAGCCTTC
>CAZCAD010000353.1:0-4057 GCA_964496525.1 uncultured Flavobacteriales bacterium
GTAAACCAGCTCATATTCTTTCTGCCCGCTTCACTTTTTAATTCGGTGGCTTATTCGGTAATATTCCTGAAAGTTGTCTTGATTTTAGCCGACATAGGGTGCATTTGGTTTGGAAAGAAAATTCTGGAACATCTTGGAAAACCTGTCAATATGGTTTGGTTATTTGCTCTAAACCCTTTGATAATACTGGAACTCTCAGGGAATCTACACTTCGAAGGTTTAATGATTTTCTTTCTACTCGGGGCCATTTATCTTTTACTCAAGAATAAAGAGTTGGCAAGCGCCACCTTTTTGGGTCTGGCCGTTCAAACTAAGCTGCTTCCTCTCATTATACTTCCCTTTGTTCTCAAAAAATTAAGATGGAGAAGATCCTTCGGATATATTTCTTTAGTTGCCATTGTTGTCATTGTGGTTGGATTGTTGCTGCTGAATTCAGATTTCACTCAAAATATGCTCTTGAGCGTTAGGGAATATTTCGTTGCTTTTGAATTTAATGCGGGTATATTCTACGTGATAAAGGAGATTGGATTTGCAACAGTTGGTTGGGATCCGGTTGAATTTGTGGGACCCGTTTTGTCTGTGATAACCGCTGCGTTGATAATTGGTCTGGCAATATTTCGAGCTTACCGAGAGGAGCTGGATTTGATAAAAGGAATGCTTTTCGCCTTTCTGATTTATCATCTGTTGTCGACCACAGTTCATCCTTGGTATATTTCGACAATTATTGTACTCGCCGTTTTCACTCGCTATAAGTTTGGCTTGGTGTGGTCCGTTCTGGTCATGTTAAGTTATTACGCTTATTCAAATCCTGAATTCGACGAAAACCCACTTTATCTGATAACAGAATACACCTTACTGTATCTTATTATTTTTCTTGAGATTAAATGGAATACAAAGCGATCTAATTTCGGACTTC
This sequence comes from uncultured Flavobacteriales bacterium, assembly GCA_964496525.1. GTDB lineage: Bacteria > Bacteroidota > Bacteroidia > Flavobacteriales_D > Crocinitomicaceae > JAKSBJ01. The sequence continues at coordinate 917 of CAZCAD010000353.1, forward strand.
AATTAAAGGAGTTTTTCAGTGCTCCCGGTAAAAGCAGCAACCGATAATTCTTAATTTTGAACAATGTCAAAAACGGAAGTAGTCATAGGTCTAAACAGAAAAAAACTCATTGTTAATGTCACGGTTTGTGCGATCCTGGCTTTCGCAGGACTGCTTGGTTTCTTTTGGATAGCTGATCGGCAGGAGTTCGCGAGTCCGATATTTTTTAAAACTGTTGGTGGATTGTGGTTTGGATTCTTTGTGATTATTGGGGGGACACATTCAAAACGATTAGCCAGAAAGAATGCCGGTCTGACTTTGAGTCGTGAAGGAATGGAAGATTTCACCTCATCAATATCGGTGGGATTAATTAAGTGGAAAGATATAACTGAGATAAAACTGGCGAAAAGTTTAACGTCAAAGTTATTGTTAGTTGAAATACGCAAACCTGAGAAGATGATTCGGGAAGCCAAGAATAAGGCAATAAGGCGTCTGATGAAGCAAAACTTGAATTTGTATAAGACACCAATTGTGATTAACGCAAAGATTTTAAATTGTAGTTTTGCGGAGCTTGAAAATGAAGTTTCGATTTTTTTCAATCGATACGCCAAAAAATAATTTCCATGAAAGTTGATATACTGGCGATAGGCGCACACCCGGATGATGTTGAAATTGCAGCAGCCGGAACTTTGATGAAGCACATTGCTTTAGGAAAGACTGTGGCGATTTTAGATTTGAGCGCCGGCGAATTGGGATCAAGAGGAACTCCGGACAGGCGGGCTGAAGAGGCAAAAACAGCTTCTGAAATGATGGGTATTTCTGATCGAGTGAACTTGAACTTAGGTGACGGCTTCTTTTCGGACAGCAAGGAGAACAAACTATTGATTATTGAGCAAATAAGGCAATTTCAGCCGGATGTAATATTAACGACGGCAACATCAGATCGTCACCCGGATCACGGAAAAGCTTCGAAATTAACCAAAGAGGCTTGCTTTCTATCCGGCCTTTTAAAAATAGAAACTCAAGTTGGAGGCGTTCTCCAGGAGAAGTGGCGTCCCAAGGCCGTCTATTCGTACATACAGGATTATTATCACGACCCGACATTTGTAATCGATATTTCAGATCAGATTGATAAGAAAATAGAAGTTCTTAAGTGTTTCAAATCACAATTTTTTGATCCTTCATCCTCAGAACCGAAAACCCCTATATCGGGTGAAGACTTCTTTGACTTTCTAAAAGGCCGTTGGGCTGAGTATGGCCGGTTGATTGGTGTTGCGCATGCTGAAGGTTTTACGGCGGAGAGGGCTATTGGAATTGAAGATATTACGGATCTAAAGTAAGGTCATGCAGGGTTTTACAGCTTTCATTAAAATAAAGTCGAAATGTTTCAGGATTTGTCAGAGATTTGTAAAAACCAGTTATTAAACAAATCTATTTTCGATTCAACTACAAAAGGATGAGTCTAATTGATCGCGATCGTAAATTCGTCTGGCATCCCTTTACACAGGTAAAAACGGCGCCAGATCCAATTCCTATTGTTAGAGGAGAAGGTGTCTGGCTATTTGACGAGGCCGGAAAAAGGTACATCGATGCGAATTCTTCCTGGTGGACTATATTACATGGCCACGGTCACCCATATATCGCAGAAAAAATAAGTGAGCAATTCAACACTTTAGACCATAGTATTTTCGCAGGAGCTACACATCCAAAGGCGGTTGAGCTTGCAGAAAGAATTGTTGGTCATTTACCGCAACAGTTTGAAAAAGTATTTTTTTCCGATAATGGCAGTACGGCAGTGGAAGTTGCGATAAAAATGGCCTATCAATTCTGGCACAATCAAGGGATAGCAAGAAAGAGATTTTTGGCTATCGAAGGTGCGTACCACGGCGATACTTTCGGTGCGATGAGTGTGGGTCAAAGGGGTTATTTCAATAAACCGTTTGAAGAATTATTCTTTGATGTCGATTACATTCCATTTCCGACAGAAGATAATATTGTTGAGATTGAAGAGTCTATGAGGGAGCTATTCGATTCAGGAGCTTTCGGCGGATTTATTTTCGAGCCATTAATTCAGGGAGCTGCAGGTTTTAGAATTTATAATTCGGACTTGTTAGAAAGGCTACTGAGGATAGCAAAGGAATATGAAGTAAAAATGATTGCGGATGAGGTCATGACGGGTTTTTATCGAACCGGAGAAATGTTTGCCGGTGATCACATTGAAACGAAACCCGACTTTGTCTGTTTGTCAAAGGGAGTGACAGGGGGTGTTATGGCCTGCGGATTGACAGCGACAACCGCCGAGGTATTTAATGCCTTCGTTTCGGATGATGTTGGGAAAGCTCTTTTACATGGCCATTCTTTCACCGCGAATCCGATTGCAGTGGCGGCGGCTTGCGCTTCTCTCGACCTGTTGGAGAAGGAGGAATGCAGAGCTCAGGTCCAAATGATAACTGACTGCCACAGTGAATTCGTCAAGCAACATCAAAACAATTCTCAATTCAAATCGATCAAGTCAATCGGAACGATCTTGTCGATAGAGATAGCGGTTGAAGGAGACAGTTCTTACTTCTCTCCCGTCAGAGAAAAGGCATTGGATTATTTTTTGAACAATGAGATTTTGCTACGACCGCTTGGGAATGTCATCTTTATTAATCCACCTTACTGTATCAGTGAAGAAGAGCTGAGATTTATTTATTCAAAAGTGCTGAATTTTTTAGAGATACTATAAAAAAAAACGCCGTCTCGGTTTAATCCGGACGGCGTTTTAAATATCGTTTTAGCTACCTACATGTTGCGATTGTAGACTTCCATGTATTCTTCATCATTTTCCATCCACTGCTTCGTTTTACCAAGAACATCTCTTATTCTCTCCATCTGCTCCAACTCCTCTAAGTAGGCAACATACTGTAATATCCCCATTCTGAACATTACGAAGTCTACGGATCTCCAGTTATCCGTACTTTCAATCGCATCGAGTTTCACCATCGCTTCCTTGAGTGTAATCTTGGCGCCGCCTTTATCCTTAATTCTGTATTGTGAGGCAGTTAGCAAGAACCATGAGCCAACATCTTCTTTGTCAAAACGCTGTAGCTTCATAATTGAACCTCTAAGACGATTGAAATCTCCGGTTTCCACAAGATTTCGAATATCCTCCACACAGCT
>CAZCAD010000354.1:0-4027 GCA_964496525.1 uncultured Flavobacteriales bacterium
ATGCGCGTTTCAAGTTGATTTTTCATCTGGAGTGCCTAAGGCTCAGACGAAGAGAGAATACGAGCATGAAACGCATGATGATGCAATTAGAGATAAGATAGCAGCTGCGGTTCTTGAAAAGTGTAAGGACGTTGCGCGAAAGGGTCTTGTAAAGGAAGAACGTTCGCAAATGTTCAGAGATATTTATCAAGAATATGTGGACAGTTTGGATGAGGAAACCTTAGAAATAGAGTCACCTTTCATACAGACATACTTCAATAAAGCGAAGAAAGAAGCTGTTCGAAGGGTAATGTTGGACGATAGAAAACGTCTTGACGGAAGAGCCTTTGATGAAATCAGACCTATCTGGTGCGAAGTGGATTATATTCCATATGCACACGGGTCCGCTATATTTACCAGAGGTGAAACGCAATCTTTGACAACCCTTACCCTAGGAGGTAAGATGGATGAGCAAATGGTTGATAATGCCGACGGAAAACGTTTTGAAAAATTCTTGTTGCATTACAATTTCCCTTCCTTCTCGGTGGGTGAAGCTCGTCCTATCAGGGGAGTTTCCAGAAGAGAGATCGGACACGGAAATTTAGCGTTAAGAGCGCTGAGAAACCAACTTCCTGATGGCGATGAAAATGCATACACCATTCGATTGGTTTCGGATATTCTTGAATCAAACGGTTCGTCTTCAATGGCAACAGTTTGTGCCGGAACGCTCTCTTTAATGGATGGCGGTATCCAAATCAAGAAGCCGGTTTCAGGAATAGCAATGGGGCTTATCACTGATGGTGAAGGACCATATTGTGTATTGTCTGACATACTGGGCGATGAAGATCATTTAGGTGATATGGACTTTAAAGTTTGTGGAACCAGGGATGGAATCACGGCTTGTCAGATGGATATCAAGATCGATGGTTTATCTTATGATGTGTTGACAGAAGCCCTGGAGCAAGCCAAGGTCGGCAGATTACACATCCTGGATGAAATTCTGAAAACCCTGGATTCTCCTCGCACTGAGTTGAAACCTCATGCGCCTAGAATTGAAGGATTCAGAGTTCCTAACGATGCGATTGGTGCCATTATCGGCCCCGGTGGAAAAGTCATCCAGGAGATGCAGAAAGAAACCAGTACCACGATTACTATTGATGAAGATGAGGATACCGGAGAAGGTAAAGTTCAGATTTTAGCAGATAATGCTGATAATATGAACGAGGCGATTAAACGAATTAAACTGATCGCATTCCCTCCGCAAGTGGAAGTTGGCGCTGAATATGAAGGAAAAGTCAAATCCATCCAATCGTATGGCTGCTTCGTTGAAATTCTTCCGGGAACAGATGGTCTGATACATATCTCCGAATTGGAGCACAGACGTCTTGAGAAGGTTGAAGACGTAGTGAAAGAGGGTGATGTTTTGAAATTCAAAGTCATCTCTCAAGATCCTAAGACGAAGAAGTATAAATTATCGAGAAAGATTCTTTTACCAAAGCCGGATCGTCAAGGCAATAGCAACGGATCTTCAGGAGGTCAAAAACAAGAAGAAAAACCGGCAGTTGAAAATGCAGGCGGTGGAAATGACCAAAAAGCTGATTCTAACAACGATTAGTTAATATAAATCATAAAGAAAAGCCTTCCGCCTTAGGCGGAGGGCTTTCATTTTTTTGTACTTTAGCGGCATTAATTGACACGATTTTATGAGTACGACGGCAGCAGATGAAAAAATGTACGAGAATTACACGGAGGTAACTTACAAGCAAGATGAGCCGGGAGGTTTCTTTCATGTCCTGAATAAACGTGTAAACAACTACTTCAAGGAAAGTGGTAGAACTAAGAAAGCGAACGCTTACGCAAAGTTTAAAGCGATCATGTTCTTACTTACTTTAATAGGATTGGCTTGGACGATTTGTTGGACTTCAAGTTGGAGTGTAGGTATTATGCTACTTTGCTTCACTTATCTGGGGTTTCATCAAATTTGCTGTGCACTAATTTTGGGGCACGAAGGCGTCCATGGATCTTTCTCAAATAGCAAGAAACTGAATAAGATCATGTCTTACGGATTTGATCTTATTGGAACAACAGGATATATCTGGGGGATGCGCCATGTACACTCGCATCATCCTTATCCGATGGTGAGAAACCTGGATTTGGATATTCGCCAAAACGAGATGTTGACTTTGGTTCCGGTTGAGAATCCAAAACCGGTTTGGAAGTACCAGCATATTTATGCTCCATTCCTCTATTTACTTTATACGCTTTCCGTAGTGTTTTATAGAGACTATGTTGACTTCTTCTCTGATCGAATCGGTAACAAAAAGATCAAACACGGTGCAAAGCAAGTGATTGAGTTCTTTACCGCCAAGGTTGTCTACCTAAGTTATACATTGGTCCTGCCATTGATATTTTGTGGTGGAAATTTCGGTTGGGTTATATTGGGATTCATCTTTATGCACTTAACAGCGAGCATTACCGCAGCTTCTGCGCTGTTTCCTGCTCATATTCACGAGGATGCTGTTTTTCCGTTACCGGATGAGGAAACAGGACAGCTTGAACTAACCTGGGCGGAGCATCAAATAAAAACTACGATGGACTTCGGAACCAATAATCCGGTTGTCGCATTCTTCTGGGGGGGGATAAATTACCATGTAATTCATCATCTATTCCCTACTGTCTGCCATGTCCACTTCAGAAAAATTCAGGGGATCTTTGAGGAAACAGCCGATGAGTTTGGCATTCATTATAATGTTCAGCCATCATTATTTAAAGCACTTTACTCTCACTGGAAAAGTTTGAAGAAGAATGGAATTCCGCTTGCAGAAGTCAGAGAGCTCTCGGAAATTATCTAGTTAATCTTTTTTATGTCTAAGCAGCTGTTGATCGATCGCTGTAGTTGCACTAGTCATCCTTACCGATCTCTTAGGATGGTTCACAAGTGATCTCGAAGATTATATTCTTTCGTCAAATCGGGAATTTAACATTTCTATAACACCCCTTTAACAGATTTTAGGATTTTGAACTGATACTTCTTCCTAATTTTTCGTTCTAGAAAGTGAGAAGGAAATTATTAACAGAGAAAAACCGAGAAGAATGAAAAAGTCAATATTTATTGTTGGAGCCGTTTCATCCATGGTTGGATGTCTAATTGGAGCTTTACTTGTCATGTCAATTGCCTCGACCACTTCGACCACTTCGACGGGCTCAGTGACCTCAGTGACCGAGGCATCAGCTTATGAACTTGAAGAGGCGAACGGAAACGGCATGTTTCAGACCGTTTCACTTACAGAAGAAGATGTGAAACATACGTATGGCTCATGTGATTTGGTTTCGGCCTCGGAAAAATCGGTGGAATCTGTTGTACATATAACAACGCACTTTGTCAAAGAAGAAATCACTTATGATCCTTTTATGCGATTGTTTTACGGTGAGGATGCTTATAAAATCAGGGAGCGAAGAGGAATGGCCTCAGGCTCAGGAGTAATTATTTCTCCTGAAGGATACATTGTAACGAACAATCATGTTGTGGCCGATGCTGAAAAAATTGATGTCATCATTGACAATGTAAAGTACACCGGAAAATTAATCGGTACAGATCCTTCAACGGATTTGGCTGTAGTAAAAATATCAAAAAGTGGATTAGATTATTTGGAGTTTGGGGACTCCGACGCGCTTCGTCTTGGGGAATGGGTTTTAGCCGTCGGAAATCCCCTTAGTCTCCAAACTACTGTCACGGCAGGAATTGTGAGTGCTAAGAACAGGAACATTGATTTGCTAACTGCAAACTATGATCCTGAAGAGGGAGTTTTTCCGGTAGAGTCATTTATTCAGACCGATGCAGCGGTCAACTCAGGAAACAGTGGAGGTGCGTTGGTAAACCAAAAAGGTGAACTGGTTGGGATCAATACGGCGATCGCCTCAGGGAACGGCTATAACATTGGTTATTCCTTTGCAATTCCGGCAAACATTGTCAAAAAAGTGACCTATGATTTGGTGAAATACGGAGAAGTAAAGCGTGTTCAGCTTGGAATTCATATCCTCGATAATA
>CAZCAD010000355.1:0-4025 GCA_964496525.1 uncultured Flavobacteriales bacterium
GACGGAGTCTGATCGAACAGTTTTAATCGTTGAAGAATTACAAAAAGATGAAATCATAAGCGGCGAGGAAGGAAAATTGATTCATCCGATTATGTTTAATAAAGAGTTAGAATGGAGTGCACAAAAGCTTGCTGGACAAACCGACTCGAAAAAAGTCGCTCAGGAATTTGAAGACGATCTACAAGACAAGGGACTGAGTATCTCTCAGATTGAGGAAATTCAATCCCATGATCTCGCCCAAATTCGGTCCTTGGTAAGACCCAATATATCGGCACTGTCTCTTGGATTTATTTTTGCTTTTCTTACCGGATTATTCGCCTGTAAATGGATGATCGCGCTGGTGAAAAGAGCAAAACTCAAGTATTTTTCTTTCTACTGCTTTGCTGTCGGAATCACGGCTATAATCTGGGCTTCCATTTAAAATGAATTCAGACGGAAAATATGACTTTCTGTTAGGTGAACTCTTGCTCATTAACAAACCACTAAACTGGACTTCTTTTGATGTGGTTAATAAGATTAGATACGCTATCACTCATCGACTAAATATTAAAAAAATCAAGGTCGGTCATGCCGGTACATTGGACCCTTTGGCGGACGGACTTCTGATTATCTGCACAGGAAAAAAAACGAAGAGTCTTGAGTCTTTTATGAGACTGGAAAAAACATATTCCGGAACCATCACTCTGGGCGCGACCACTCCCTCCTTTGATTTAGAGACAAAAATTAATCAAACATTTGATCTGGTGGATATTACTGAAGAACAAATTCGTGAATCAGCCGCTAAAATGATCGGAGAAATACACCAGGTTCCACCAATATTCTCAGCCAAAAAGGTGCACGGTAAAAAGGCCTATGATTTTGCTCGGAAAGGTGAAGCCGTAGAACTGAAAAGTAACCGAATTACTCTTAAGAAATTTAAAATTACAAGCGTCAAAATTCCGGAAGTTGATTTCTTAATACAATGTACAAAGGGAACCTACGTCCGATCAATTGCAAATGATCTGGGAAAATCACTGAATAATGGGGGATATTTGTCCAAGTTGCGTCGCGAAAAAATTGGTGGTTTTAATTTGGAAAATGCGCATCAAATAGATGAGCTAATCGATATCATCCAACATTCAGACTTGATTAAAATTGACGGTAATTTTTGATCTGGATTTGCCTTTGTTCAAGCGACACTGCTATCTTTGTAGGTATGGTTTCTGTTAAGGAAATAAAGGCAAATGTGTCAGAAGAGATGAAAGTCTTCGAGGACAAATTCAAGGAGTCGATGAAGTCCGATGTTGCCTTACTAGACAAAATCACTCATTATATCATCAAAAGAAAAGGCAAGCAAATGCGACCGATGTTTGTTTTTTTAACGGCCAAAACTATTAATGGCACCGTCAGGGAAGAAACCTATCTCGCAGCCTCTTTAATTGAACTACTTCACACAGCCACTTTAGTTCATGACGACGTAGTTGACGATGCCAATGAGCGAAGAGGATTCTTTTCTGTTAATGCGCTCTGGAAAAATAAAATTGCCGTTTTAGTTGGCGATTATCTGCTGTCACAGGGTCTTTTATTGTCGGTCAATAATGATCAGTACCAATTATTGCAAATTGTATCAACCGCAGTGAAAGAAATGTCAGAAGGAGAACTACTTCAGATTGAAAAAGCTCGGACGCTTGATATCACGAAAGAAGTTTACTTCGACATTATCCGTCAAAAAACGGCTTCCCTCATTGCTTCCTGTTGTGCTGCAGGAGCTGCTTCAGTAAGTAAAGATCAAACGGAAATTGAAATTTTTAAAAAATTTGGAGAGTTGGTCGGCATGGCTTTTCAGATCAAAGACGATATTTTCGATTATGGTGATTCTGAAAAAATTGGTAAACCAACCGGAAATGATATTCGGGAACGAAAGATGACATTGCCGCTAATTCATGCCATACAAACAGGCTCAAAAGAGGTGAAAAAAGAACTGATAAATATTGTCAAAAATCACAATGAGGAACCAAAGAAAATTCGACGAGCGATTCAACTTGTAGTCGAAGCAGGTGGTGTTAAATATGCCCGGAAAGAAATGATGAAACTCAAAGATGAGGCAGTCGAATTAATTAGGGATGTTCCGGAGAATGATGCGAAAAATGCCTTGGTTGGCTTAGTTGAATACACGGTGTATCGAGAAAAATAAGAACAGATGAACCATTACATTTTACTTTTGACTCTTGGTCTTTTAATCTCCTGCAGCGAATCAGGTGGGCAAGCAGATGAAATCGTCATTGAAACGAATTTTGACGACGACACTGTACCGGATGATAAACCATACGTTCCACCGGATGTTATCGAGATTGTGCCCGGGGGAGATCATAAAGAGTATCATCCAAATGGCGCTTTAAAAATTGAAGGCCAATATGACATGAATAGTGTGAGAAGAGGTTTATGGATTTCATACTACGAAAACGGTCTAAAGTGGAGTGAATCTTACTATGTAAATGGCATTCAAGATGGACATAGTTTGACATTTTATCCGAATGGCAAAATCAGATATGTAGGTGAGTATAGACAGGGTGAACGAATCGGTGAATGGAGGTTTTATGATGATGCAGGGAATCTGACACAAACGGAGGATTTTAGTAAAGAATAAATTCCACGAATTCGGTTTTTTCTGTTAAGCATTTATCCCTTTAGATTGCTTTTTAACTTTGCATTAAAGTTTAAATTTCCAAAAGTTACCTCTTTTTCGGTTGGCCTGGTGACCCTTAAGACTTGAATCCATTAAGGTTGAGGGGCATTTGCTCAAGCACGAATTCTCGGATTTACCGTTTATTCAATGGCAGACGAAAAATCTGAAAATCGAAATTGTCCTGTAAGTCCTAATTTTTCTTGGTTTTGAGTCAACTATCGGTAATTGAAAAACGTCTTTAAAGTACCAAACAATAAATGATTTGGGCCGTATATGCATTGGGGTTTATTAAACCCTTGATTTTTAGTACATTTGGAAGTGATCGAATGTTACTAGGAAAATGGAATATTTCGGCCTTAATTGAGTTATAAGAACATTAAAGTTTGAGTAGGTGCAACCTAACCGTTTTTCGACGCATCAGTAGTGGTGGAGTCAAAATAGAATGAGAAAAGGACTTATAATCATATTTCTGCTTTTTCTGAGCTTTCCGGCTTTGAGCCAGGATGAGATTTGGATGAAACCAAATCTTGGTCAATGGCATGAAAATGTCGAGTATAAAATTGCCGTTCCCGGTGGAAATATGTTCCTTGAAAAAGGAGGGTTCACTTATATGTTTCACAACTTTGGTGATCATTACGATCATGCTCATGGCATAACGGAAGAAGAACAGCCGAACATCGAAGCTCATGTCGTGAAAACAAAGTTCATTGGTGCAAATGCGACTCCGCTGTTTGAAGAAAGTGGTGAATCACCCTTCTACGAGAATTATATAATTGGAAATGATCCCGGCAAATGGGTGTCAGAATTGCGCGCTTACGAGGAGGTTGAATACATCGATTTGTATGATGGAATAAATCTGAAACTATACAAAAGCAACGGAACCTTAAAGTATGATGTTATTATCAAAACCGGGACGGACCCTGCTCTGTTTCAAGTGAAATACGAAGGACAGGATAATTTGTCTATTCATCAAGGGGAATTGCTCATCGAAACTCAGCTTGGGACTATTACTGAAAGCAAGCCGATCGCTTATCAGTGGATTGGCCCAACAAAAAAGAAAATAGCCTGCGAATACAAATTGAGCGGCAATGTCATGACATTCATCTTTCCTGAAGGATATGACGATTCAGCCGATATAATCATCGACCCCGAACTGGCATTCTCATCTTTTACGGCATCAACAGCGGATAATTGGGGAATGACAGCTGCTCCGGATGCCAACAAAAAAATGGTGGCTGCAGGAATCGTTTTTGGAGCGGGTTATCCCATGGTAACTGCTTACCAACCAACCTATGGAGGCGGATCAATTGACATCGGCTTAAGTAAATGGACAGCAGACGGAAGTGGATTGGAGTATTCC